>NZ_QQPQ01000010.1 GCF_003346715.1 Oceanispirochaeta sp. M1 | reverse complement strand
AATGCAAATATGGATAGCCATGATTTCATTTTTACTTCTAAAATATCTTTCAGATTCATCGTCTTCGGTATGGACTGTAGGCTCATTGATGGCTGTGATTCCAATTCTATTGTTCATGAAAAAAGATCTCTGGCTATGGTTGAATAAGCCAAAACCAATGGCAGAATCAATGTTTTTTTCAGATGGTCAAATGGGGCTGTTTTTATGAAGCAATTTTATCTTGGACAGCTGTGATCCAATATCATAATTATTTAAAGAGACTTATTTAAATTTTAGAACCAGACAGTCCGGATGTTTTCCTTTTATCCGAGGAAAATATTTTTTCGGATAAAAGGAAGTTAATGCTAGTTAATAAATTGCATTTCTATGGGAATTTCTGTTTTAACTCAGTTCCGATAGTTTATTTGTTTGAAATTGTTTTGATAAAGGGATCAGTGTCTAAAGATCTTATCTTTAAGGAGTTCATGTATGTTTAAATTAAAACTAAAATTAAAAGGGAAACTCTTAATTCCAATTCTGGGAATCTTTATCCTTGGTGTTATATTGGTTCAGGGATTCAGCTATTATAAAACTGTAGGCATTCTTGAAGCACAGATAGAAGATGGAATCATTAGAGAAGCCGCTTCATCAACCAGGTTTTTAGATCAATGGGTTGATAATATGTCGGCCAATCTTATCAACTGGAGCCGTGAAGACCTCTTTCAAGAGGCTCTTGAGGGTGATGAACAGGCAATAATGGATGTATTTACTTTTACCGGTAACGGCCTGATAGATTTTCCATGGTACGAGGGGCTGGCCCTTGTAGGACTTGATGGAAAGGTAATTGCGGCAAGCCCAGACAGTTATGCTGATCTTGATGTTTCTGACCGGGATTATTTCAAAGATGCTTTAAAGGGTGGACAGGGTAAGTCTGAGCCTCTTGTCAGCAAGGCTACAGGACATCCTATTTTTGTAATTTCCAATCCTATCACTGATAATAACAATTCCATCAAAGGTGTTATATTTGCAGTAATCAGTATTTCTGATCTATACGATATGGTTCTATCTACAATTAAGATCGGAGATAGCGGTTATGCTTTTATGACCGATCCTTATGGAATGATTATCGGTCATCCAAATAAGGATTACATATTGAGCCTGGATATCAGTAATACAAACTACGGGCAGTACATGGTTCGGAATAAAACTGGGATTTTCAAGTACTATTTTGAGGAACAGAAACAATGGAAACTGATGGCGTTTTCTGAAGTTAAGGGTGCTGACTGGATCATCGCAGTCACCGCACCTCTTGGTGAACTGATGCAACCCATGGTAATCGTGAGGAATACCACATTTATCGGGGGTCTCATTACGATTATTGCATCCGGGCTTATTATCTTATTGATTGTGGGACAGATTACAAAATCAATAGTTTCATTTGTCAGCATATTCAAAAAAATAGCCGAGGGTGATCTTCAGATCTCACTAAGTACAAAAGAGGCATTGAGAACAGATGAACTTGGAGATATGGCAAGGTCGATTAATGATATGGTACCCCGCCTGCGAAACGTCATCTCCGATGTCCAGTCCAGTGCCTATAATGTTGCTACCGGGAGTAATGAACTGAGTTCCAGTTCTGTCATTTTATCGGAAGGTGCTTCCCAGCAAGCCTCTTCAATAGAGGAAGTCTCATCGTCCATGGAACAGATGGCCGCAAATATTGATCAAAATGCTGAGAATGCTATTGAAACAGACCGGATTGCTACTCAATCTGCGGTTGATGCAGAAGAGGGGGGGCGTTCTGTCCAGCAGTCTGTTGAGGCAATGAAATCCATTGCTGAGAAGATTTCAGTTATTGAGGAAATTGCCCGTCAGACTAATCTGCTTGCTCTTAATGCTGCCATCGAAGCGGCTAGAGCCGGTGAGCATGGGAAGGGATTTGCAGTTGTTGCTTCAGAAGTTAGGAAACTTGCAGAACATAGCGGCACTGCTGCTACAGAAATTGGTGAGCTATCATATTCAAGTGTTAAAATTGCTGAAAAAGCAGGTGAAATGCTTGATAAACTCGTTCCCGATATTCAGAAGACCGCATCACTTATACAGGAGATCAGCAGCGCAAGCAAAGAGCAGAGTATGGGAGCTGAACAGATCAATACAGCTATTCAGCAGCTGGATATGGTCATTCAGCAGAATGCTTCTGCTTCTGAAGAGATGGCAGCCACTTCAGAAGAGCTGACGAGCCAGTCCAGAGTTATGCAGGATTCAATTGCTTTCTTCAAAATAAGTGATGAATCCGGAACTCATAGTTCAGATAACGCGAAGCTATCTCTATCTGCCCCTGACCGCCCTGAGTAAAATAATATAAAACCAGAGAATTCATGGGAATCGATCACTCCATGAATTCTCTGGATAATACATCTTTCATAATAGCAACCGGAGCATTAAATCCCGTCCACATCTTAAATCCCAGTGCTCCCTGATAGGCCAGCATCCCCAGTCCATCGAGGGTTTCAGCACCCTGCTCGGCTGCTTCTTTGAGAAATGCTGTAGATGGAGGATTCGGAATTACGTCGCAGACAACCATATTTTTATTTATACTGCTGTAGTCCAGCTCAGGTTTGTCATCTACTGCCGGGTATAAGCCCATGGAAGTGGCATTTACAAGAACATCCGTAGACACTGGAACTGCCAGGGAACCCTCCCAGGGGAGAAACTCAGCATGAACCTCAGTATTGGTATTAAGATGATTTACCAGCTCTTCACCTTTTGAAGCTGTCCGGTTTGTGACAGTAATTGTTTTTGCCCCTGCCAGAGCAAGTTCAACTGTAATGGCGCGGGCAGCACCGCCGGCTCCGATTATCAGGTAATTCTTCCCCGCAGGGTCCAGTTCGGCATCTTTTCTGAGGGATTCCAGAAACCCTTTTCCGTCTGTATTCTCACCTATCAGCTTTCCGTTCTCTTTTCGAACTGTATTCACTGCCCCGATCAGAGCGGCATCGGGTGCAATATTATCAAGGTATTTCATAACCTCAATTTTATGGGGAATCGTCAGATTGATTCCCTTCATCTGCATGGCTCTCATGCCTGCAACAGCCTCTTTCAGATCATCCGGCAGTACTTCAATGGTCAGATATCTCCAATCCATATTTAATTCTTTAAATGCTGCTTCCAGCATTACAATCGTTGGGTTTTCTGCTACGGGATGTCCGAAAACGCCCACTAATTCTGATTTATAACTGCGGCCCATTAATAACGCCATCCTTCTCGAAACTATTTTTGATAGATATGGTAATCGTTATATTATCATATAAAAATAGACAGATCTTAAAATAATCGGCAGATGATATTAATAGAAGCCAAAGCGGAAGAACTGATCTATACTGAAATAAAGTTAAATTTAGAAGGACAATTTTATGAGTGCTGAATATTACTATCCCAAGGGATATAAACCCTTGTTATCCCTGGAAGAGACAGAAAAGGCTATTGCCGATATCAAGGCATTCTTTCAGACCTATTTTTCTGCCCAGCTGAGATTGAGACGTGTCACGGCACCTCTTTTCATTGAGGCAGGGACAGGTATCAATGATGATCTGAACGGCATTGAGAAACCCGTATCTTTTAAACCCAAGGGTATGAACTGTACTGCTGAGATTCCACAGTCTCTGGCCAAATGGAAAAGGATGATGCTGGGAGATTATAAAATCCCCGAGGGTTACGGACTGTATACAGATATGAATGCCGTCCGCCCCGATGAAGATCCCGATAACCTTCACTCCTATTATGTGGATCAGTGGGACTGGGAAAAGGCCATTAATTCTACAGACCGGAATCTCGATTATCTTAAGTCTGTAGTTACTAAAATCTATGCCACCCTCAAGGCAACGGAATTTATGGTTTTTGAAAGCTATCCTGAGATTACTCCAATCCTTCCTGAGGACATCACCTTTATACAGGCGGAAGAACTTTGTAAAAAATACCCTGATCTCAGCCCTGTTGAGCGTGAATCAAAGGTGGCACAAGAGTTTGGCGCTGTTTTCATTATCGGAATAGGTGCCGTTCTCTCGGATGGTCAGGAACATGACGGCCGTGCGCCGGACTATGATGACTGGAGCAGTGATAACGGTGCCGGCTCCAAGGGACTCAACGGAGATATTATTCTCTGGAATCCTGTGCTGGGCAGAACCTTTGAAATCTCCTCCATGGGAGTTCGTGTAAACCGTGAGGCTCTTGAGAGACAGCTGAAAATCAGGGACGCCGAGGATCGCAAAGAACTGTTCTTTCATAAAAGACTGCTGGCCGGAGACTTTCCCGAGTCAATCGGAGGCGGTATCGGTCAGTCCAGGCTCTGTATGTTCCTCTTAAGAAAGGCTCATGTGGGAGAAGTACAGGCCAGTCTCTGGCCAGAAGAGATGAGAAAGGACTGTGAGAAGAACAGAATTGTTCTGATGTAGATCTTTATACCCGGGGCGGCCTATTAGACCGTTCCGGTTAATTTCATCTTAGCTGAGGCACTGATAATGACAAATAAAGAAACTATAAATAATAAGCAGATGGCACTGATCAGCGAAATTATAAAACTGACTACTCAGAACAGACCCTTCGATTCCATCCTCAATGAGATTGTAAATCTTTTATCAGTCTCTCTTGATCAGCCTTATAGTGTTTCAATCAGGATTGAAATTGACCACAGTATATATATCAGTTCCGGTTTTGAAATAACTGAGAACTGTGCAAAGTTTCCCATGGAATTTGCTGAGAATATTGATGACTCTCTGGAGTTTTTCTTTAAGCATGATTCTACTGATATGAAAGATTCCGGGGTAAACTCAATTCAAGGCGGGTATCTTAAAGTCCTCGTTAATATACTGACTGGTTTTATCTCCAAGAATCAGCTTAAGATACTTCATCATGACAATAACGAGCGCCTCAAAGAGCTGAAAAGTATCAATTTGACCAATTCTATCCTGATGAAGCACGGGACTCTTACCGAATCTCTCCAGGAGATCTGCTCTCTTCTGCCCGAAGCCTGGCAGTATCCACAGGATACGGTGGTACGGATAATATTTGATGGAAATATGTTTGAAAGCAGCGGCTACCATGAAACAGCCTGGACTATTAAACAAATTTTTGAAACCCCTGACGGGAAGAAAGGAATCATTGAGGTTTCCTATCTCAGAGAATTCCCTCCTGAAGATGAGGGGCCTTTTCTTAAGGAAGAGAGATCACTGCTGAATATCCTGGCATCTATTATTTCCGGAACTTATTCCAACCGTTCTCTTCATGATCTTCTGATCCATAATACCGAAAGATTGAAGGAGCTGCGCTGTATTAATCAGACTTCTGAAATTCTCAAGAAAAGTCTTTCCTTTGAAGTGGCCCTGCAGAATATCTGCCAGATACTGCCTGAAGCCTGGAAATATCCAGAGTCCACGGTGGTCAGAATCCGTTATGAAGAAAAAGAATTTGTAAGCTGTAATTTCGAGGAGAGCGGATGGGTTCAGATGCAGACCTTCGAAACCCCCGGAAATATCAAAGGGACAATTGAGATCTTTCTTCTGGATGATTTTCCTATGGAGGATGAGGGACCTTTTCTTAAAGAGGAGAGAGATCTTCTTATCAACATAGCCGGTATGATTTCCGGTATTGCCGGTACTGATGTATTGAAAAAAATACTGTCTGAAAACAATGAACGTCTTAAAGAGCTGGGGGCTATCAATAGAACTACACGTCTTATCTCTGAATATAGACCTGTTGATGAGACCCTCATTGAAATTGCTCATATACTGAGTCAATCCTGGCAGTATCCCCGATGTACTGCAGCGAAAATCTGCTATGAAGGCAGGGATTATCTGACACAGGGATATAAGGAAACTATCTGGAGTCAGAGTGAAAACTTTGTGACATTCGATAATAAAAAGGGTTTTATCACGGTTGTCTATCTCAGGGAATTTCCTGAATCTTATGAGGGCCCTTTCCTGAAAGAGGAGCGTGATCTGCTGATCAATATCGCCAAGCTGATCAGCGCTTATCTGAACAACAGTAAGGGAAGGGAAATTTACAGAAAGAATATCCATAAGAAGAATGAAATAGAGAAGCAGACCGAGTATAAGAAATCACTTGTGACCAACAAAGGCCCCTTGCAGCTCTTCTTTAATCAGCAGGTTCTGGACAAGTACATCTATCTGGAAATGATGAAGTATAAGGTGAAGGAGATACTCTTTGTCGCAACTCTCTATGATGCCTTCATTCTTGGAAAAGAAGACGGTTTTTTTGAGCGTTTTATGGGTGAGATCTACCAGTACAGTCTCTTTTCACTGCCCCGTATTACAGGGGTAACAACTGCAGAGGAAGCTCTGGAGATGCTTGGGAATAAATCCTTTGACCTGGTTATTCTGATGGTAGGTTTAGATCTTGATGCTCCGGTTTCTCTGAGTGAAAAAATTAAAGATATAGTTCCCTCTCTCCCGGTTTATCTGCTTTTGAATCAGAAGAGTAAAATTAGACACTTTGAAGAACTGGTGGCGTCCTCAAAAACTTTGGATAACCTTTTTTTCTGGAATGGAGATTCCCAGATTATCTTTTCTATTGTTAAATCAATAGAGGATAGAATCAATGTCGCCAATGATACACAGGTCGGGCTGGTTCGGGTGATTCTTCTGGTTGAAGACTCCTCTTTGTATTATTCAAAATATTTGCAGATGCTTTATGGCATTGTCTTTGGTCAGGTACAGCAGCTGCTTCCGGAAGTCGAGAAGAACGAACTGGATAAGATCAGTAAGATGCGATCCCGTCCTAAGATTCTTCTGGCTAGAAACTATGAGGATGCTATGCATCTTTTCAATCAATACAAGGATTATCTTCTCTGTGTTATTTCAGATATTGAGTTTGAACACGGTGGAAAACCGGATAAGACGGCTGGCATAAAATTTATCAAATATGTGAAATCTCATATGATGAAGCTTCCCATAATTCTCCAGTCCTCTGATGATGAAAATTTGAAGAATGCCGAAGACCTTGATGTCTTCTTTATGAATAAAAATTCTGAGACCCTCCTGAATGATCTGAAGAAATATCTGAATTACTATCTGGGATTTGGTGATTTCATTTTCAGAGACAGACGGGGCCGGCAGATTGCAGTTGCACAAACTCTCAGGGAATTTGAAGAGCAGCTGCTCCTGGTACCGGATGAGACATTCTATCTTCATGCTCTTGAGAACCAGTTCTCTATCTGGCTGATGGCAAGGGGAGAGATCAAACTGGCAAAGACTATCAATCCGCTGAAGATTAAATCTGTTGAGGATGTTTCATCTTTCCGAAAGAACCTTCTGGAAATCATTAAAGAATATCAGGATGAAAAGAAGAAAGGACGTATCTTCCGCTTTGAGGAAGTCTCTACAATAGATGAGAAAAACATTGTAAAACTTGCTGAAGGTTCCCTGGGAGGGAAGGGACGAGGTCTTGCCTTTATCAGTACTCTTATAAATAATCTGGACTTCTCAACTGTTACAGATGCTATAAATATCAGGACACCTAAAACCGCAATTATCGGGACAGAAGAGTTTGATAACTTCCTTCACATGAATAAGCTATATGAAAAAATAATCGGTGGAAATCAGAGTTTTGACAAGATTAAGCAATATTTTCTGGCGGGTGAGTTCTCCCCTGCACTTGAAGACAAACTGACCGATTTTCTTTCACAGGTACATAAGCCTCTGGCTATCCGTTCTTCCAGTCTGTCGGAAGACTCATTTACACAGCCCTTTGCGGGTGTTTTCCATACCTATATAATACCCAACTGCCGAGAACAGAAGGGTATGGTTCTGGAGAAACTGAAGCAGGCCATTAAATTGGTATTTGCTTCTGTATTCTCTGATGAAGCACAAGGCTATTACAAGGCGATTCATCACAGGGTGGAAGATGAGAAGATGGCTGTTGTTCTTCAGGAATTGGTGGGGCAGCGTTATGGAGATTACTATTATCCTCATGTCAGCGGTACTGCCTGTTCTTATAACTATTACCCTGTGGCTCATATGAAACCTGAAGAGGGTTTTGCAATGGCAGCCTTCGGACTGGGAACGTATGTCGTGGATGGAATGACTTCATACCGTTTCTCACCTAAATATCCCAAGGTGAATATGTATTCCATGAAGGATATTATCAGTAGTTCTCAGGTGAAATTCTATGCAGTTGACTGCCGTAAGATCAATATGGACTATGCAGTTGATGGTGAATTGGCTTCCATGACACTTCTGGATATCTCAGAGGCCGAAAGTCATGGTGCTCTAAAGCATTGTGTCTCGGTGTATGACTCCCAGAATGACAGGATTGTACCCGGTCTTTCCGCAGCCGGACCGCGTATCATGAACTTCGCCAATATTCTAAAATATGATTATATTCCCCTGGCTAAGACTTTGGAACTTCTCCTTGCTACACTGAAGGATGCCCTGGGATCCCCTGTGGAGATAGAGTTTGCCGTTGATCTCTGTAAGGCTGAAAACGGGCTTCCTACATTTTATCTGCTCCAGACTAAACCCATGGTTGAGAGCCGGAGCAGTTTCCATTTTGAACTGGATGAGATCATGCGTTCAAAGGCCTTGCTGTATACACAGACCAGTCTAGGTAATGGAGAGATTGATGACCTTTATGATGTTATCTATATTGATCCGGAAAAGTTCGATAAGATGAAGACACTGGATATGGTTAAAGAGATAGAATATCTTAATAATCTCATGAGTAGAGAAGACAGGCATTATATTCTGATCGGACCGGGACGATGGGGTACTCGTGACCAGTATCTGGGTATTCCTGTAAACTGGGCTCAGATATCAAATGCCCGGATAATTGTAGAGATCAGTCTGAAGAACTTTCCCCTTGATTCATCACTGGGATCTCATTTCTTCCATAATGTGACTTCCATGAATATAGGATATTTTTCGGTAAATGATCTGTCAAATTCTGAATTTATCAACTGGGACAGCCTATATCAGAAACAGGTGATTCATCAGACAAGTTTTTTCAGACATATACGTTTTGATAAGGCTTTAAAGGTTCTTATGGATGGAAAAGAGAAAAAATCAGTGATTATTGAGAACAGTTAATTATGGGTAAAATTAGAGTTGGGGTCTGCAGCGAACATAAACTTCTCCTTGAGGGAATCTGCCGTCTCCTTGATGATCTGGAGAGTATTCAGGTTCTATTAAAAGAGACCTCAGTTGACGGCCTTTTAAAATCTCCGGCTTTGGATCAGGTGCATATTCTTATATTAAATCCTGATGTTCTGGATGCACGGATTTTGAATCTCATAGTACAGATGTCTGTTGTCCATCCCAAAGTTATGATTCTTATACTCTCCATGGCTGCAAATGAAGCCACTATCCACAAGACTATCAAGGCAGGGGCGAAAGGTTTTCTGGCCAGAGACAGCGATCAGGATGATCTGCTGGAGGCAATCTTTACCCTCCGAAACGGCCATGATTATTACAGTAAATCCATTACCCAGCTATTACTTAAAAAATATATTACAGATCTGAAATCCGACAGCCCCTCTCCGGAACAGAAGGAACTGCACTCACTGAGTTCAAGAGAGCTGGAAGTTCTGACCCTATGGGGAAACAGTTATACCAATAACGAGATTTCCGAGAAGCTGTTTATCAGTATCCGGACTGTAGAATCCCATAAAAATCATATTATGCAGAAGCTCAATCTCAAGACTGCAGTTGATATGGTTAAATTTGCAATCAAAAACAGCATCATCGAAATCTGAATCCTCTTATCCGGCTCAGGGAATTACGTAATTCTCTACGTGATTCACGTAAAAAATAATTTTTTATTCATTTCCGTGTTATATGTATCTCAGGGAAAACCGGTGGAAATGCCGGAGCCTCTAACACTATAAATACTTCAAGGACAACATAATGGTAAATGTAAAAGTTAATGAATTTATGGCAAAAATTATTGCCAAGAATCAGGGCGAAACTGAATTCCATCAGGCAGTGAAAGAGGTTGTCGAATCACTTATGCCTTTTCTGGATGAGAATCCCGAATATCAGTTCTCTAAAATACTGGAGAGAATGACAGAACCCGAAAGAGTTTTGATGTTCAGAGTCCCCTGGGTAGATGATAAGGGTGAAATTCAGATCAACCGGGGTTATCGAATCGAAATGAACAGTGCCATCGGTCCTTATAAGGGGGGACTGCGTTTTCACCCCACAGTGAACCTGGGAATATTGAAATTCCTGGCTTTTGAACAGGTTTTCAAAAACAGCCTGACAACACTCCCCATGGGTGGAGGTAAGGGTGGTTCCGACTTTGATCCCAAGGGGAAGTCAGATAATGAAGTCATGCGTTTCTGTCAGTCCTTTATGACCGAGCTGCAGCGTCATATCGGACCGAATACCGATATTCCCGCCGGTGATATCGGTGTGGGTGGAAGAGAAATCGGATATATGTTCGGACAGTATAAGAGAATCAGAAATGAGTTTACCGGGATATTAACTGGAAAGGGCCTGAAGTGGGGGGGCAGTCTTATCAGACCCGAAGCTACCGGATACGGTGCAGTCTATTTTGCCGAAGAGATGCTTAAAACTAAAAATGACAGTTTCAAGGGTAAAACTGTAGCCATTTCCGGTTCCGGGAATGTCGCTCAGTATGCAGTAGAGAAGGTTATTGAGCTGGGTGGTAAGGTTGTCACCCTTTCTGACTCCAGCGGTTCTATTTATGATCCTGATGGAATTGATACGGAGAAACTGAACTATGTTCTGGATCTGAAAAATACAAGACGGGGCCGTATTTCTGAATATGCCGAAAAATATAATGTCAGCTTCAACGAAGGTAAACGCCCCTGGTCAGTTGAATGTGATGTTGCACTTCCCTGTGCCACACAGAATGAAATTGATGAGTCTGATGCTAAAACACTTGTTGCAAACGGCTGTTTCGTAGTCAGTGAAGGTGCGAATATGCCCTGTACCCCTGAAGCGGTAGAAGTTCTTCTTGAGGCAAAAGTTCTTTATGGTCCCGGTAAAGCTGCCAATGCCGGTGGAGTCGCTGTTTCCGGACTTGAGATGACACAGAACTCCATGCGTCTCTCCTGGACTAGAGAAGAAGTTGATGCAAGACTCCAGGAGATAATGAAGAGTATTCATGAAACATGTGTTAAATACGGAAAAGATGATTCCGGCTTTGTGAACTATGTAAATGGAGCCAATATCGGTGGATTTATCAAAGTTGCCGATGCCATGATGGCTCAGGGCTTTGTGTAAGATAATCTATTTATGACTTTTGGCCGGGACGATTATGTCTCGGCCTTATTTTTTTATAATGGATCATCAGGCAGTTTGCTGTGAATCTACTGCTTTCCAAAAAGGAGATATCATTTATACTGAAATAACATTTTCTTGCTAAAATAAAAATATTGAGATAGTATTACTACATCAATAGTAACAAAGGATGTTTCCATGAGCAATCTGCTCTCTTACAATGTTCAGTCCGAGGTGGGAAAGCTGGAAGCTGTACTGCTTCACAGGCCCGGAAAAGAGCTGGAAAGGTTAATCCCCCAGTATCTGGAAGAGCTTCTTTTTGATGATATTCCCTGGCTGGGAAAGATGCAGGAGGAGCATGATCTTTTTGCTGATGCTCTGCGCGCCAGAGGATGCGAGGTCTACTACTATGATCAGCTTCTTGCGGACATCCTCAAAGAGTCTCATGTCAAAAATGAGCTTATTGCCGAGATGGCCGAGTTTACAGGAATTACCAAGCTGAGAGAGAGCGATGCCATTCTGGAATATCTGCATGCAAGTGAATCAGCTGCACTGGCTGAGATCTTTATTACGGGTCTCCACAAGAATGAAATCAATTATAAAGAGGAGAGCAGAAGTCTCTCCTATTACATCACTGATGACTATCCCTTTTATATAAACCCCATTCCCAACCTCTATTTTACAAGAGATCCGGGTGCGATCATCGGTAATGGAATTTCAATCAACTCAATGAAAACCTCCGCCAGAAACAGAGAGACCATGATTCTCTCCTATATCAATCGCTATCATTCAGGTATCGACAGCTCTGACGCACCAGTCTGGTATGACTATAATAATGCTGATTCAATTGAGGGCGGAGATATACTTGTTCTCAGTGATAAGGCTGTTGCCATAGGCTGCAGTGCCAGAACCTCTCCCGAGGCTATTGAGAAAATTGCAGAAAATCTGTTTAAAGGTGCTTCGGGTGTACGGGAGATCGTGGTTATTCAGATTCCCTTCAAGAGAGCCTATATGCATCTTGATACGGTATTCACAATGCTGGATGTTGATAAGTTCACCATCTTTCCGGGAATTGAAAATGAAATTAAGATTTTCAGTATGACTCCTGCATCCGGGGGCTCATTAAAGATCACTCCCAAGGATAATCTTGTAAAGGCTCTGAACGATGCTTTGGACAGAGATGATGTTCAAATCTTAAAATCCGGGGGGGGTGACAAGATCACCGCTGCCCGGGAGCAGTGGAATGACAGCACAAACACTCTGGCAATTGCCCCGGGAGTTGTTGTAACATACAGGAGAAATCAGGCGACCAATGAAACTCTGCGGCAAAACGGAGTTGAGGTTATTGAGATAGAGGGCTCCGAACTTGTTCGGGGGCGGGGCGGTCCCCGATGTATGAGTATGCCCCTGAGGCGTGCAGCGATAAATTGATATTAATTGGTCCTTTGGCCACTGAAATTAAAACACCAGAGTGATTTTACTCAAGCTGGAAGATTAGGAGAACATAAATGGCAGTCAATCTAAGAGGAAGAAATTTCCTGACATTGAAAGATTTCACACCCGAGGAGATCAGGTATATGCTGGATCTCTCTCTGGATCTGAAGAGAAAGAAGAGAGCCGGGGTCAGAGGTGATCTTCTTGATAGAAGAAATATAGTACTGCTCTTTGAAAAGGCATCCACAAGAACCAGATGTGCCTTTGAAACAGCTGCCTTTGATGAGGGCGGGTCTGTTACTTTTTTGACCAACAGTCAAATGGGTAAGAAAGAGTCCATTGAAGATACAGCTAAAGTACTTGGACGATTCTATGACGGAATCGAGTTCAGGGGGTTCAAACAGGAGACTGTTGCCACCCTGGCAGAACATGCGGGAGTTCCTGTCTGGAATGGTCTGACTGACCTTTATCATCCGACTCAGATCCTTGCAGATTTTCTGACTGTAATGGAGCACTGCCATAAGCCATTGAACAAGGTTAAATTTGTTTATGCAGGTGATGCCAGAAACAATATGGGTAATTCACTGATGATCGGTGCCGCTAAGATGGGTATGCACTTTGTAGCCCTGGCTCCAAAAGAGCTTTTTCCTTCTGAAGAGCTGGTTGCCGAGATGAATGAAATTGCAAAAGAGACGGGTGCGGTTATTGAACTATCCGAGAGTCTGGATGCCGTAAAGGGTGCAGATGTTATTTATACTGATGTATGGGTCTCCATGGGAGAAGAGGCTATGTTTGAACAGAGAATCAAACAGCTCAGGCCCTATCAGGTCAATATGGATATGATTAAGAAGACCGGAAATGACGATGTTCTTTTCCTTCACTGTCTTCCTGCTTTCCATGACCTGGAGACAGAGGTTGGTATGGATATTAAAGAGAAGTTTGGTCTTGATTCAATGGAAGTCACTGATGAAGTTTTCAGAAGTAAGCACTCTGTTGTGTTCGATGAAGCCGAAAATAGAATGCACACAATTAAAGCAGTGATGGTAGCCACCATCGGTAATCTATAAATTAAAGAAATCATAAAAAGAAGGCTGAAGCTTTTTTTATACTGAAAACCTCAAAGTTGACAAAACTTTGAGGTTTTTTTTGGGCTCCGGGTCTGTTCGAATTGTATAGTGAATTGATTATTAATTGAGAACACGCACACTTTCTCTTATTATAAGAGATGTTCCAACAGAGACCTTTAATCTTAACTCGGGAGAGTCCGATTCTATTCTGTCGAAAAGAAGTCTGAGAGCAAACTCACTTATTTTTGCATGATTAACCTGCACTGTCGTGAGAGCAGGGGTGGACATACGGGATTGGGGCAGATTATCAAATCCAACAACAGATATATCCTCAGGGATTTGTATACCATTTTTTTTAAGGGTTTTCATGCATCCCAGGGCTATTATATCATTCACACAGAAGAGAGCTGTTGGAAGGTTTGCCTTCCCTTCTATCAATTTTTCAAAATCCTTTTGAGCTCCCTCGAAGGTGGAATGGACATTATATTCTGTTAAATTCACCTGTTCATACTCTGTGATAAGAGTTTTAAAGGCCCGCTCTCTACGTCTGAAATTTTCAACATCCACAGGAGAGCTTACAAGCCCAATTTCTTTGTGCCCATTTTTGACAAGGAGGGTCACAATATCATTCACAGCGCTGTAATTATCCATATTGACAAAGTCAAAGTGAATACTTGGATGGTATGTATCAATAAATACGATGGGGATATCATAGCATTCGAATTCCCTTACATCTTCCTTTGTGAGTTCAGTGCCAATAACAATAACACCCATGATGCCGTCCTGGATAAAACCTTTAAGGATATGATTTGTTTCGTTAATACTGCAGGAAACAGTCTGGAGTTCACAGGAGTTGTTACGGCTCTCTCTGGTAATATTATCAATGTAGTGGGATAAGAAATTATCATGGTCTGTATTAATTGTGTGACCATGTTTGACAATTCTCATTAGACGAAGAGAACCAACTTTATTCTGTTTTACAGTCTTGGTATAGTTCATCTCTTTTGCAATTTGCAATATTCGGTTTTTGGTTTCTTCACTCACTCCGGGTTTATTGTTTAGTGCCAGAGATACTGCTGTTATAGATACGGAGGCTTTTGCTGCTATGTCACTAATCTTTGTCATAAGAGTATTCTAAACCACTTTCTAAATTTTAGAAAGTTAAAGTTTATTTTATAAAGATTTTAGTAAACCCTGGAACGTAAAATGAACATGATATTATCTTAAAAACGCTTTATAGGGCGTTTTAGTCGATTGTAAGATATTTTTTATATAAAATTAGTTTGACACCCTACTAAAACGGGGTTAGTATTTCACTAAAATATAGGAGTTATTACATGAAACGATTTATTATTTCTCTACTTTTTGTATCCCTGACATTATCGTCTCTTATGGCAGAGGGCCAGAAAGACACAGCTGCGGTCGCAGTCACTGAAGGAAATAAACAGTACACCATTGCCACAGTTGGTAAAATTGATGGTATTTCCTGGTTTAACCGCATGAGAGAAGGTGCTGAAATGTTTGGTGAAGAAACCGGTCATGACACTTTCATGCAGTCACCCGCTCAGGCAGATGCTGCTCAGCAGGTACAGATTATTGAAAACCTTATTGCTCAGGGTGTTGATGCAATCTGTGTTGTTCCTTTTTCTCCCGAGGCTCTTGAACCAGTACTTAAGAAAGCTATGGATGCAGGAATTGTTGTTGTAACACATGAAGCTACCAGCCAGCAGAATACAGATGTCATTCTCGAAGCCTTCAGGAATGAAGATTTTGGTGCAGAAATGGCATCATATCTCCTGGAAAATATGGGTGAAGAAGGCCAGGTGGCTAACTTTGTAGGATCTCTTACCTCTAAGTCTCATAATGAACAGCAGGATGGTGTAGAAGCCTTTATTGCAGATTACTCCTCTGTAGAACTGGTAAGCAGAAGAAACGAAGACTATGACGATCAGATGATTGCTTATGAAAAAACAAAAGAACTTCTTTCTACTTACCCCAACCTCAAAGGTATTATCGGATCTGCCAGTACAACTGCCCCCGGTGCCGGACTGGCCATTGATGAAAGCGGACTTCAGGATAAGGTTTCTGTCGTTGGTGTTGGTACTCCTCTGGATAACAAAGCCTACCTGGAAAGCGGAGCCGTTGATAAAATCGGATTCTGGGACCCAGCTCTGGCTGCCTATGCCATGAATCGTGTTGCTGTAATGCTCCTCGATGGTAAAGAAATTACTGATGGTATGGATCTGGATGTTGCAGGGTACGAATCTCTGAATCAGGATCCTTCTAAGAAGAATCTGTTCTTTGCCAATGCCTGGGTTTTTGTTGATAAAAACAATGTAGATGAGTACTCATTCTAGGGAGAATCATTCAAAATAATGAACAATGTAGTTTACCTTGAAAATATAGATAAGAGATTTGGCGGGGTTCATGCCTTAAAGAATCTTACACTTCATATCGAAGAGGGAAAAGTACACTGTTTAGCAGGTGAAAATGGTTGTGGCAAGTCCACTCTCATTAAGACCATATCGGGAGTTCATACTCCCGATATGGGTAAGATCTTTCTAAACGGTGAAGAGCACCATAAGCTGACTCCCATGCAGAGCATTTCTGCAGGGATTCAGGTTATCTATCAGGACTTTTCTCTTTTTCAGAATCTAAGTGTAGCTGAGAATATAGCAATGAACAAACTTGTGAAAAACAGGAGAAAGTTCATCAGTGAAAAAGATTATAAAGAGATAGCCAGAGAAGCTCTCGATAAAATCGGGGTGGATCTTGACCTCAGCGAATTAGTAGAGAATCTATCTGTTGCCGATAAGCAGCTGGTCGCCATTGCCAGGGCTCTTACATCCGAGAAGTCCCATCTGATTATAATGGATGAACCGACTTCTGCACTGACTCATACGGAAATCCAGAGGCTGCTGGATATTATCAGGCTGCTGAAGAAACAGAATATCGCGATTCTGTTTGTCAGCCATAAATTAAAAGAACTCATGGAGGTTTGCGATCAGTTCATCGTTATGCGGAATGGACAGATTGTTGAAGAGGGTCCTGTTGAGAACTTTGATGAAAAGAAAATCTCCGCATTGATGATCGGCCGGGAAATTGAATCCAGTCGTAAAGAGAAAAAAGAAGATTCAGAGGAAGTCATCCTGGAAGTGGATGGTATTTCTTATAAAGATAAATTCAAAGATATTTCATTCTCCCTGGGGAAAGGGGAGATCCTTGGAATAACAGGACTCCTGGGTTGTGGAAGAACAGAAATAGTCTCTTCCCTCTTCGGTGTTCTTCCTGTAGATCATGGAGAGATCCGTGTGAAGGGAAATCCTGTTAAAATATCAAATCCCTCGATAGCCAAGAAAAATGGGATCGGTTATGTACCCGAGGACAGGCTGACAGAAGGTCTGCTGCTGCAGCAGTCAATTCAAAGTAACGGGATCATGGCCAGTCTTGAAAACTTCTCTTCTCGTTTTGGTATCATCAATTTTGATAGAGTCCGATCTATTGTAAGTGAGAAAATCAGAGAGCTCAAACTCAATACTTCTGATATTTCTGTTCCGGTCCGCACACTTTCAGGGGGGAACCAGCAGAGAGTGGTTATCGCCAAATGGCTCTGTGCTGACATTGATATCCTTATCCTGAACGGCCCCAGTGTGGGAGTGGATGTGGGTTCCAAATTTGAAATTCATAAAAAAATCCAGGAACTGCGTAAAGCAGGAACTTCGGTAATTATTGTTTCTGATGATATTCCTGAACTAGTGGATAACTGTGACCGTGTTCTTCTGATTCATAAAGGTGAATTGCATAAAGAGTACGGCTATGACTCCATTACTGAAGAGGTCCTGATGGCAGGACTGGATGAGATAAGGTAAAAATATGAGAATGACAAAAATTCTTCACAAGCATGAGACTTATATTTTTATATTTCTCTTTGTTATGTGTTTTGTAATCGGAATTATAAATCCGGTTTTTTATTCGAATGGAAACATATTCAGTATTCTAAAAAGCTCTATTGTTATCGGTATTCTCTCTTTAGGGGTTTTACTGGTATTGGTCTCCGGGGGAATAGATGTTTCCTTTCCTGTTGTGGCAGCTTTCAGCCTCTATTGCAGTTCTCTTATTTATATGGGGAACTCAGATGTCTCTATCCTGCAGATTTATCTGACAGGGATGATCATCGGAGCCCTCTGCGGTCTGTTGAACGGGGTGTTGATATCTCTTTTTAATTTTCCGGCAATGGTGGTTACCCTTGGTACGAGCAGTCTGCTCTCGGGGTTTATGTATACCTATATAGGAACAAGGATAAACCATCAGATTCCGGGATCTCTGGTGGAATGGGGAAAAAATATGATTCTCCAACAGACCGTGGATGGCAAGCTCATCGGGCTTTCCAGTGCCTATTTTCTCTATTTTTCCCTATGTATTCTGATCTTTCTTTTTTTGAAATACACCATGCTGGGACGATCGGTTTATATGATAGGCGGATCAGAAGAGAGCGCTCAGCGCCTGGGGCTGAATACAAGATGGATTAAAATTTTCATCTATGTCGCCGTGGGCAGTCTGGCAGGAATCGCCGGGATAACACAGTCGGGATTCCTTAGAATTGCAAACCCCTTTGAACTCTATGGTTCAGAGCTGTCTGTTATTGCGGCTGCCATTCTCGGAGGTGCTAATATTGGTGGTGGTAAGGGATCTGTTCTAGGGACATTCCTGGGAGTATTGGTCATTACTATTATCAACACAAGCCTGATCATTATGGGAGTCTCAAGCTATTGGCAGCAGGTTGTGGTCGGCCTTGTCGTAATTATAGCTGTTGCAGCTCCAATCCTGGTCAATAAGATTGTGAAAGCCTAGGAGCTATTATGAATAAATCAATAGAAGATAGAAAAATACTCAGACTCTTCATAATCAGTTTTATGGTTATGCTTGTAATGGGTGTTCTTACAAATATGAATTTCTTTTCCCTTAGAAACTGGAATTCTATGCTTAGTATGATTCCTGAGTTAGGAATCCTCTCTCTGGGAATCATGCTGGCCATGATTGTCGGGGGGATTGACCTCTCCCTTGTATCAATTGCCAATGTGAGCGGTCTGGTCTCTGCAGGGATTATGCTTTCCCACGACGGATCACCAATGGGTATGGTATTGGGGATCTTGGCGGGAATCCTGGTTGGTGCCGCATGCGGTTTCACAAATGGATTCCTCGTCGCCTATGTGGGAATCCATCCCATAGTCGCGACACTGGGAACCTATCAGCTGTTTCGCGGTATCGGGGTTGTTTTCTCAAAGGGCTATGCCATTGTCAATTTCTCCCCCTCTCTGACTGAATTTTCCAATGGGAGTATTTTCGGTCTTATTCCGAATATTTTTATCATCTTTATTCTCATCGGAATTGTAGTCTCTTTTATTCTGAGAAAGACTATCTTTGGACAGAATCTTTATTATGTGGGAGAAAACAGTAAAGCATCCTTTTACTCAACTATTAATACGAAAGCGGTCATCCTGAAGGTTTTTATCCTGATTGGTATTCTGGGTGCCATTGCCGGCATAATAATGACCAGTAAAACAAACAGTGCCAAGGCTGATTATGGTGGCTCCTATACTCTACAGGCTATTTTGATCTGCCTTCTTGGCGGGGTAAGCTGGGCTGGTGGAATCGGGAAAACTTCAGGAGTTCTGCTGGCAGTATTCACCCTGCAATTTCTCAACTCCGGGTTCGGCCTTTTACGTTTCAGCAATTTCTTCGGTGTCTTTTTTACAGGACTCTTTTTGATCCTGGTAATGATCTACTATTATTTCGTTGAAAAAGAAACTTTCAGTCCCATGAAAATATTAAAAAAATATAAGGAGTCTTCTCATGAAAAAAATACTCAATAATCCAAAAGAATTTGCCCTGGATACTCTAAAAGGCATCTACGCTGCACATCCTCAGGATCTGACATTTGTGGAGGATGATCTTCACTGTCTCATAAAAAAGGATCTGGTAAAAGGAAAGGTCGGTATTGTAACCGGTGGAGGCTCGGGTCACCTTCCTCTCTTTCTCGGATATGTTGGTGACGGCCTGCTTGACGGCTGTGCTGTTGGTGATGTATTTCAGTCTCCCAGTTCTGAACAGATCCTGAATGTGACCAAGGCTGTTGAACAGGGTCAGGGTGTTCTCTATCTCTACGGAAATTATTCGGGCGATATAATGAACTTCGAAATGGCTACTGAGATGGCCGAAATGGATGATATCAGAACCGAGCATCTTGTCTGCGGTGAAGATGTTGCCTCCTCCAAAAAAGGAGAAGAGCATAAACGACGTGGTGTTGCCGGCATTTTCTTTGTATATAAATGTGCAGGAGCCAAGGCCGATGAGTTGGCATCCCTGGATGAAGTGAAGAGAATTGGAGAAAAGGCAGCCGCCAATGTCAGAACAATGGGATTTGCCCTGTCTCCCTGTATCATTCCCGAGGTTGGTAAGCCTTCATTTACACTGGCTGATGATGAAATGGAAATTGGTATGGGTATCCATGGAGAGCCGGGAATCAATAGAACCAAGCTTCTGACAGCTAAAGAACTTGTACAGATTCTGATGGAAAAAATCATTGAAGATCTTCCCTACAATAAAGGGGATGAGGTCTGTGTACTGCTTAACGGTCTTGGTTCTACACCCAAAGAAGAGCTTTATATCATGTATAAAGAAACTGCGGAGATTCTGGAAATGAAAGGGATTAAGGTCTTTCATGCTTTTATCGGTGAAATTGCTACTTCTATGGAAATGGCCGGTGGATCTATCTCTCTTCTAAAACTGGATGATGAGCTTAAAAAGTTGATCAAGAAACCCTGTTATACTCCGTTTTACTGTCAGAAAGAGCTTTAAGGAAGGCATATGGCTATTGGAATAGATGAATTTAAGGGAATCCTGAAGGTTCTCAAAGAACGCTTTGCAGAAAAGAAAGAATATCTGATCGAAATGGATTCGATAATGGGAGATGGTGATCTAGGTATCACCATGTCAAAAATATTTGCCGCTGCAGCTGATGAGGCTGAAGACAGCACAGAGACATCATTAGGCAAACTTATAATGAAATCTGGAATGACTATGGCAAAGGCGGCCCCTTCAACCATGGGGACACTTATGGCATCGGCATTTATGGATGCCGGGAAAGTCCTGAAAGAAAAGGAATCTATAGAGATTTCTGACTGGTCCCTGTTCTTCGGTGGAATGAAATCAGGCATCGTGAAGAGAGGAAAGACCAAGGTCGGTGAAAAAACAATCTTTGATGTTTTATCCCCTGTTGCGGACTATCTTCTGGATAAGAACTACGACAGCGAAAAAACACTCTTTGAAGATCTCACTTCCTATGCCGCATCCTGTCTTGAAAAGACAAAGGATATGGAAGCTCAGCACGGAAAAGCTGCCTGTTTCGGAGAGAAATCCAAGGGACATGTGGATGCCGGAGCAACTGTTGCCTATCTTCTGATTGAAACTATATCTGAATATTTCGGAGCCACAGCATGAAGCTCCAAATTGAAAAAATGACAGCAGAAAATTCGAAAGAGTTCGGCACTTTATTAAGTATCAAAGAAAAAGATGCAGCCTATAAGGGTGATGATTTTTCCTTCTTTAAGAATCTAGCTGAGATTGAATTCAATGAAAATATCGGATTTTCTCTTGTAGAAACCCATATGGATACCACTGTGGAAATCAGTTGGCTTGAACGGCATTTAAGCAGCAGCGAGCTGATCATCCCCTCTGATAAAAATATTGTACTTGTTCTCGGAAGTGGAGAAAAGACAGCTGATCTGAGCACTCTAAGAGCCTTGGAAGTAGAAGTTGGAACAGCCTTTTCAGTTTCAAGGAATGTCTGGCACTTTGCCCCCATCTCCTGTAGTGACACTACAAATGTTTTTATCCTTCTGAATCAGTCAACACCTGATTGTGATCTGGAGAAGATAGATTGTGAGTCCATCGGACTGACAGTTTAATAATCCATTTTTCAGAGGCCTTTGTCATCGATCCAGCTCCTGGCGGGAGTTCCGGAGATGTCGAAGGCCTTTATTTTTTCTGAATCGGCAATGAGCTTATTGCCGGTTTATTTACTTACTTTTTGTTTAGGGATCTAAAGGCTTCGTAGATTTCTTTATTGCTTTCATAAACCACTGCTTCATCTATTTTTAAAACTCTTCTGTCGTAAGTATAAAAACCATTAGATTCAATTTCCACATCGCTTATTTGTGTATAAACTGCCCCTCCAAGTCCCTTTTCTATCAACGGATTAAGGCTTTGTCTCATCAGTTTCACATAGGCTTGCTCAAGAGATTTTTTACTTTTAAAAGATCTATAACCGAACTTTTTATTTTCATCCCACAAATGCCCTGGAATATTCAGATTGATTCCACCGTATTCTGACAACAGGTAGACTCTGTCATCATTTTTTCCTGGTCCGGGAAGCTTTGCCGAGTAAGAGTGCTGAGATTCAAAATCACTCCTACCCTGGTCATACCAGCCTGATGCATGGTCAATGAGACGGGAAGGGTCCTTTTCTCCGACCATATCGCTTATTCGCAGAGCATCATACTGGCCCCAGGCTTCATTGAAGGGGCACCATATCAGCAGGGAAGGGGTATTATAGAGATGCTCAATCATCTCTGTCAGTTCTTCTTCGAATCCAGCTCTGTTGTCAGGGGAAGACCTTCCAACGGATTTTTTATATTGTTTCGAAGTATCTCTATAATGTTTTCCCACTGTGTAGCGGAGAGCATCTCCCAGGGGACTCACATAGTTGTTCCCACCGGATACCATATCCTGAATCACAGCAAGGCCTAATCTGTCGGCATGGTAATACCAGCGTCTCGATTCAATTTTGATGTGCTTTCTTACCATGTTGAAACCCAGTGCTTTCGTCTTCTCCAGATCGAATATTATCGCTTCCTCAGAGGGTGCTGTCATCCCGCTTTCAGGCCAATATCCCTGATCCAGGGGACCATGGAGAAAAATGGCTGTGTCGTTGAGATAGATAAAATGACGCCCCTTATAGCCGGGAGCTGTAGATATTTTGCGCAAGGCGAAATAGCTTTCTACACTATCTATCACATTCTCAGAACTGATGAGTTCTACTTTCAGATCATAGAGATAAGGATCCACGGGAGACCATAATCGGGGATCAGATATTGGCAATACCAGATCTTTCCCGCTTTCAGCTATGAGCTGGGATATTTTTTTACCCTCTGAAATGATTGTCAATCTCACAGAAGATTTTGTCACAGTCGTAATATTCGCAGTTAGAGATGAAGAGTCCACCTGCGGAGTTAGTTTCATCTTGAGGATGTGGTTCTCTTCTGGAACCGGTTCTAGCCATACAGACTGCCATATTCCACTAGTGGCTTTATAGAAACAGCCCTTGGGTTTGAGAGTTTGCTTGCCTTTTTGCTGGTGGCCGCTGTCAGTAGGATCTTTCACATCGAGAGTCATTTCATTAACACCATCTACGATTAAGTCACTGATATCAAAGAAGAAAGGGATGTAACCACCTTTATGCACACCAGCCTCTATACCGTTGATTCGGCAGATGCAGTGCCAGTCCACAGCTTCAAAATTGAGCTTTATTCTCTTTTCTTTCCAGTTTTCAGGTATTTCAAACTTTTTTCTATATCGGAGTGTTTCATTGGGGTGAAGGGGTTTGCCAACACCAGAAGCAGCTGTTTCAATGGCAAAAGGAACTAGAATCTCACCGTCGTAATCTTCAAGATCGTCATTTCCGTCTTCTTTTACGACATAATCCCATATTCCATTGAGAGATAGCCAGTCCGGGCGTACGAACTGCGGTCTCGGGTATTCTCCCAGGGGATTATTAATATCTATTTTGTTTGCCCAGGGAGTTTCCATCCGTTCTTTGATTCTCCGCCATTTTATCTGATTATTTTGCATATCTGTAACTAGAGCTTTAAAATCCTTTTTCCAAAGGCAGATCCAACTAGATTGCACAGGCCTTTGTCATCGATCCAGCTCCTGTCGGGAGTTCCGGAGATGTCAAAGGCCTTCATATTTGCTGAATCGGCAATCATCTCCATGGCCAGGTGGGCTTCCCTGAAAGTCAGTCCCTCTCCTTCGGCCTTGATTACATCAGTGCTGAGACGGGCATAGAATCCCTCTGTTCCCGTTGTAACCTTTCTCAGGGCATTGATCATGACCTCTCTCATCCCCAGAAGATCAATATCCTCCATGGTATATACCTGAATATCATGTTCCCTGATAAGTTCAACTTCACTGCGCTCTGCATCTCGCAGTCCTATGATCACAATGCTCTCTGGAGATATTTTCGAACTGAGATTGATTCCGTTGTTCTTTAATCCCAGTATCTCTGCCAGAAATGAGTGACTCTCATCTCCCTCTGTCAGGAGTGAAGCGTTAGGGGAAAATATGATAAGCCCGGCCTGATCAAGTGCTTTCGCCATGCCTCTCAGTGCTGCAACGCTGCAGTTTTGTTCTCCGCCGATGAGAGGAATCTTCTTCTCCCTGATCTCTGCTGCGATAAGACCTTCTGTAATCTCTTTTGTACTGATTTCATATTCAAATCCCATCTCTGTAAGATGATTTAACAGAATCTCTTCTGTGAAGGTGGGAGAGTTCCCCATTAAAACCGCATTTTTGGATTTCATGATTCCCTCTTCTCCTGTGATAGGTGTTTTTTTTACATACCCGGAAGTCATGGCCGCCAGAAGGGCTCCATAATTCAGGTTGAAATTGACTTTGTCTCCCAGACTGAGGTCGGAAGAAGACCCTGTTACATCAATCAGAAGATGATCACTGGATGCTCCCAGGACAGAGATCCCGCTGTCTACGGGAATCAGATTGTCAATCACTACATCTTCTCTACCCACAGAGAGTATGCCCCTCAATATATCGCCCTTGTCAGAGAATACAGGTGTCTTGCCGAAGGCATCCATTCCAGTTTCTCCGATGGGAACAGAGGGTTTTTTCTTAAGTTCAATCAGCTCTGCAGAGAGCTGAAAGGCATCTGCATGGCATCCCGGCCAGAGAGTCCCTTTGACAGTTTCTCTTCCAAGAGCAATGGATTCACCTAATCTCAGATGATTGATTCTGGCAGGCATTCCCCCTTCCATAAGCAGAGGGAGGGATGAAGAGTTACCACCGGAAATAATCTCCATCTCCAGACCGAATCTCTCTTCAATCTGCTGAGCATAAGTTACAAGCTGGGTCATATTTTTCCGGGAGGGGAGGACCCCGCCGAAGCAGGTCAGATTGGTTCCGATTCCTGCAATCTTTACACCCCTCAGTTTTACAACTTCACGGCAGATCTCCATCAGATCCGAGGGCCATATCCCCTCTCTCAGATCTCCCAGATCCACCATCAGAATTATTTTATGAATCTTTCCTTTGCGTACCGCCGCTTCAGAGAGAGAACAGATCACAGAGAGCTCCGAGTTGAGGCTTATATCTACGGATGTTACGATTTCATCAACACCTGAAAGAGGAGGAATTCTCAACATCATTACTGGTGCATTTATTCCGCTGGATCTGAGGCGCTGAATGTTTTCAATTCGGGATTCCCCGATGCTTACAACACCACCCTCAAGCATAGCCCGGGCAACCAGGGGCATACCGCAGGTCACCTTGGTAACTCCGGTGACCCTAATGCCTTTGCTGCTGCAGAAATCAACCAGAGTTCTGGTGTTTTCACGTATCTTGTTTATATCAACTATAATTTCCGGGCCGGCCATATCAGAGGTCCTCCAGATAATGCTTGAATAAGTGTACCCCATCCTCGGGGTATTCTGTACTGAGGACACCCAGAGAGGCCATTATGTATTTTGAATCTATAAGAATCTTAGGCAGGGCAGGGGGGAGTAAATCATATTTCTGACCTGTGGCAAAGACCTCTTCTATCAGCTCAGCACCCACTCCCAGTCTGGTGAGGGCACCACCTGTTCCCACAGCATATTTCAGAGCAGTCAGATCACGGCCCATGGCCACGGTCTTCTTTCCTCCTGAGGCGAAGGAGTCCCGGTATTTACCGGCATGTCTGTGGAGTCCGGTCTTCAATGCCGTATAGGTCAGTTCCCTGACCAGCAGACGCTCTATATCAGTTTCAGGAACGGCTTTTAATGCTGTAACAGCAGCTCCAAGCTTTTCCTCTTCAATTCCAGTTATCCGACTCAGTCGTTTTTGATCGGAGAGCTCCAGTACATTCATTCTGTTGATATAAACTCCCAGGTCACCCTCAACCGTCCGTTTGGCATCGGGTTCGGGATAGATCTGGATGCTGCTAATGTTTTCAGATCCTTCTGTGACAGAATGAACGTCTGTTGTTGCTCCTCCCACATCAAAGGTTATCAGGTCACCCAGCTCCTCATTTAAAAAGCGGGTGGCTTCCATAACGGCTCCGGGGGTGGGGATGACATGACCATCCACCAGAGAGCGGATCTTCTCCATACCGGGAGCATGGACTATATGTTCTTCAAAAACCTGCTGTATCACTTTTCGGGCAGGGAGTACTTCCATCCTGTCGATCACAGGATATACATTATCCACAATGTAGAGTCTGCTGCCTGAGTCCCTGAAGATCTCACGGATCTCTTCATGGTTCTGAATATTGCCGGCATAGATCACCGGGATTCCCAGTTTAAGGTCTGCAATTTTCTCAGCATTATCCAGGGCTGTATCACGTTCTCCATAATCAACACCACCGGCAATCATTATGATATTCGGATGTACATCCACAAGTTTTTTAAGCTCGGTTCGCCGCATTCTTCCTGCAGTGATCTGATGAATATTGGCACCGGCTCCCAGGGCCGCCTCTTTCGCCGCCCTGACAGTCATATCGTAGACCAGGCCGTGAACGGTCATTCGCAGACCTCCGGCAGCGGAGCTGGAGGCCAGAAATCTTTTCCATGAGAGATTCTCACATCCGAGATTCTTTTTCAGGTTGCTGATGGAGGCATTAAGACCGACGGTCACATCGCCTTCAAGTACTGAGGTGGGAGCAAAACCCTGTCCTGCAAGACGGGGTTTTGCTGTTCCAATTCCACTGAAGGCGTTGACTACGGTCGTTGTGCTGCCGATCTCCGCGCACAGCAGATCCACCTGCATGGTGCTTCTCATCTACAATCCTCTTTCTTCCCTGTTCTTCACAAGAAATGTGGCTACCTGAGTTCCGTTGCTTCCCCGGCCGAAGGCCTTGTCCGCTCCGTAATTTTCTGCAATTTCAGGTGAGACCTGAGTTCCTCCGGGGCTGAAGATAATCCGGTCCCTGACTCCTTTCTCAATACAGTAGTCATGTATCTTCTTTATATTCTTATAGTGTATATCATCATGACTGATAATGGTGGAGGCAAGTATGGCATCCGCATTCAGTTCGATGGCTGCATCTACGAGTTTTTCGATGGGACAGGAGGTTCCAAGGTAGTGAACTTCGATGCCGAATCTCTCGATTCCGCCATGTTTTATATCGATGATCTCTCTGAGTCCTACGGAGTGCTCATCTTCACCTACCGTCGCAGCAACAACCTTCATGGGTCGTGCCTTGATGGCGGCAGAGAGCTCTTCGTCAGTCATAATGTCCGGAGCCGGAGGAACAACCAGTGTATCCAGATCGATGGAGTGCTGGAACTTCCCTTTTATCTCCACTCTGGTACCTTCTGCTGCCTGCATGATCTCTGTATGGATAACTTCAACTTCTTCCAGTCCCATCTTTTTACCCACTTCAATGGCGGCGTAATAGGCGGTTCTCTCATCGGTAGGGAGGAACATGGTCGTCTGTACAACACCATCTCCCAGCCATTCCATCTCTGGTTTGACAATGTTCTTCTCTCTGAAGTCCTTTGTCTCCTCCATCCTGACTTTGACGTTGTCCATGTCATCCAGTTCATCAATAAATATGATTTTTTCCGGCTTTTCAAAGGTGCCCCCATCAATAAGAGATGAAGGATCTTTTACAGCTTCAGGGCCGTACTGCTCCAGATTGTTGTATCCGAAATGGGCAGTTACGGGAGCCATGTAATCTTCCGCCCTGTCATAGGTTGTGCCCGCACCGATTCCGCCGTCGATATGACGGATGATGGCATCATCATTTCTCTCGGGATAGTATCCGGAATCCACAAAGAATCCCTGCTCAACGGCATTGAAATAACCGCCGGCTTCAACCATCTCCTCAAGATAGAGAACAGCTCTCTCTTTCAGTTCACGAACCTTGCAGGCCAGCTCTCCTTCATCCCGTTTAATCTGCAGCATCTCTGTCAGGCCGTCCATGCCGGCAAAGGCCTGGTTTGCTGTATCGGTTCCTTCCATATTGTAGATATGCCAGGGAACATTCCGTCCTTCATCGGGAGTGATGGTGGATTGAATTTCGGCCCTGGTCATCTTGGAGATCAGAAGGTTCAGGGTATGGGTTACGGTGGCTTCTCTTGTGGAGGAGCCCATGTATTTTGTGTTCTGCTGTGCCCTCATCTTGTATTCAGAGAATAATTCACGCAGGGCTACAGCGTAGGGTAGGTCCAGTCTCATACAGGGTGCGGGAGGAGCCGTGGGAGGAACAGTCGAGAGGCAGATATTCTCTTTTTTCATTCCCACCTTTACTGAAAAGATAGAGTTAATACCATGCTGAACCATCAGTTCGGGCATCACCTTCCAGGCATCACGGGCGGTGGCATTGGCGTTATGGGCACCGTCGATCTGGGCAATTCCTGCCCAGGCCATTACTTTTTTAGCTACCGCTGCATCCACAAAGGAGCGGACCATATTGATATTTCTGTAGAGTACGTTGTACTGGGGGTCCTGGTGGGCTCCATTGACTCCCTCCTCGGCAAAGAGAACCGCAATTTCGGGTCCTGCAACACCGCTCACATAGGAGTGGTAGTTGATGGGTCTTCCCACCTCATCCTCGATCAGATCCAGAGCTTTTCTCTGAGCACGAAGCTGTTTTCTGGTGATTGGTACACCGCCGATTCCCTGGGGAGTTCCTTCGATAAGTCCGTCCATATGGCTCTGTCCGGCAGTTCTGATAACCATCAGATGATCGGCACCGTGCCAGGCGGCCATTCTCATTCTTCTGATATCGTCTTCGAAACGTCCGGAGGCGATTTCTGTTGTGATGGAGCTGGTGGGCTGAGGGGCTATGTCGTCAAAAAAGTGACCTCCCGGGAGGGGCTGTGCCTGCTCCAGGTTCTCGGAGGTATCGTAGTATTCGAATTTACCGATCTGTCTTTTCTCTCCGGCACCTTTTCTCCAGGTCCAGTTTCTTCTGCGGGGTCTGTAGTTTTCAAGATCCTTCAGGATCTCAAGGACATCTATTTTTGTATTTTTATCGAGTTTTTTCATTGATTGCTCCCTGAAAGAGGGATACTGTTTCATCCCAGAGTTCGTTATCTGCGAGTTTCAGTCCCGCTTCACGGATATTCATTCCCTTGTTCTTGGCCAGTTTGTAAACAAGATGTCCGGCGCCGTGCTCCAGTAGATGTTTATCAATGGCACTGTCTACGATGGCTTTACTTTCCAGGCTGGAAAATCCCATACGAAGAAGAACTGATCTTTCAATGGAGGGGGATGTCTGCTTCTCAGCCATCTCTACAATCGGATCCATCAGCTGACCGCAGAGCTCCCAGAATCTCTCTTCCAGCTGCTTCTCTGTGAGATCTTTCAGATGCTCTCTTCTCTTATTAAAATCATCTTTTCGTTCCATTATTACCTACCTTCCAGTGAATCAATCATTTTTTTAACTTTATCTGTGCCGATTCTGCACTCCTCGGCCATATAGTGAATATCTTCTTCTGTTGCCTCTTCTTCATTACCCAGGGAGGCAAGGCAGTTTCTAATATAGGATAATCTTATTTTGTCCAGATCCAGATCCACGGCCCGGATCATTGAGGGGTCCTCGGGGAGTATGATGGACTTTCCGGGAATCTCCTCTTCGGGATTACCGAATCTGATCTCTATTCCGTTTTCCCGGGCAAAGGAAAGCTGGGGCTGTATATGCTTTCCCGCTCCCGTATATTCAGTCTCCTGAACAACAATGACCTGATCTTTGTTCATCTCCCGGGCTATGGAGAAGGCCGCTGCCAGGGAAACATTTCCCGCAGGCCCCCTTTCCAGTCCTTCGATCTGAGCCAGAGCTTCGGTCATATAGAAGACCTCACCCTGATGTACGGTGACGTAACGGTCCATATATCTCAGAGGCCGTCCGGCGGAGCGGGGTACATCCGATCTGTCGGGATTTGTGGCAAAAGGGATGCCGAATCCCGTATGACCTGTGGTGAATGACTTCAGGTTGAACTGTCCGTCACTGGCCATGTGGAGTCCCTTCAGGTCTACACTGGCGCCGATGACTTCAGTTTCAAGAGCATCAGCCTTGATCAGGCCTCTGGCAGTACCTGTGACATTGCCGCCTCCAGCAGTGGTGACCACAACCGCATCGGGGTTGCGTCCGATTTTCTCTTTCATCTGAGCCGAGAGTTCATAACCCAGAGTCTCCACTCCGGCTATGCCGAAGGGGGTGTAGAGGGATGCATTGAAGTAGCCTGTCTCTTCAAGGAGCTGAAGAAAGCTGAAAAAGAGTTCGGGACCTACAGAGAGCTGAACAACTTCGGCACCATAGGCCTCGCATTTTCTGGCTTTCTCAATTATTTCGGGTTGTCCTTTATGCTCGGAATCGTAGCATTCCTGTACAATTATGCATTTGAGACCCAGCATGGCGGCCTGGCTGGCCACAGCTGCGCCGTAGTTTCCGCTTGTGGCAGCAATGACACCCTTGTAGCCGAGCTTTTTTGCATGATAGACACTCACAGCAGCACGTCTGGCCTTGAAACTTCCCGAAGGATTGGCCGCTTCGTCTTTTAAGAAGATCCGGGCACCCTTTCCCTTTTCTGCCGTCTTCCGGCAGAGGGCTGTAAGGTTTTTCAGTTCATAGAGGGGAGTGTTGCCGACCCCCGTACTCTCCTGGATCTCTTTGATCTCTTCCAGGGAGTAGCCGACCTTTTCCATCATCCCCTCAAAATCAAAGGCGATGGAGCCCGATTCAAACTGATCATAGTCAATCTGAACGGCACTCTTCATAATCTCGGCTCTGCGGGCCATGAGTTCGCTGTATCCGGCTGCTGACATCACTCTGCCTCCTCAGCCAGAATTGATCTGACCTGTCTTCCGATCTGGAGTATTTCGGGAATACAGTTTCCCCAGGCATGATCAAACTGAGGATTTATCTCTATCATATCGCCTGTAAGCCTCCGTCCGATGATTGTCTCTACTTCCACTTCATCCCCGACGACCGCAGATGAATTTACCAGGAAACCCTTGTCCCACATTTCCAGAGGAACCTGTTTTGTATCTTCAGGAACCTGAGGAGCCCTCTGGGCAGAGCTTAGGATTATTTTATGAATACGGACCCAGTCACCTTTTACTGCTTTCATTTCTCTAGCTCTCTATCAGGTCGCGCATATCGCCCATGACGGCACGGGGGACAGGCAGATCAATCATGGTTTTAAGACCGGGTCTGGAGTTGATAACATGGGGTATCATATTTACACACATGGCAATTGTACCAATCCCTCCGGGGATTTCCGGTTTAATGGACATATTAATATCGGGGGTACCCTTTATTCTGATGTAGTCACCTGTGTCGGTGCCTTCCAGCTGAGGCTCTACCTGCTGGGGATGAATCATTCTGATCCTCTCCCGGCCATCAACCTTTCCATAACCTTTCATGCTGCACCCCGCTATATTTCCGGGCTGAACTTCTACATATTTTGTCTTTCTGTAAACCGAGGAGACAATGGGCTCCATGGACTGTCTGACGGGTTCGCTCAGTTTCCAGCCGATAGCCTTGGCAATCATGCCCACAGATTCGTTGAATCCAACATGACCGGCCAGGGTGTCGTTTTTTACCCCCTCGGCAAACTCTTCGGGAGTGATTCCCACTCCCTGTTCTTCCATTACAGCAGGACCAAACGGGGAGAGGCTGTTTACACGTTCGGCTTCTATTTCTTCCACATCTATACAGGCCCCTGTGAGGGCTACAACCAGGAGGTCCATAATCAGTCCCGGATTGATTCCGGTTCCAAGGACAGTGACTCCATTTTCTCTTGCTATCTCATTGAGTTTTTTTGCCAGTTCGGGTTCTGATGCCTGGGGGAAGGCCATCTCCTCGGCAGTCGATATTACATTGAGTTTATTTTCCAGGAGGAACTGGATCTTATCAAAGGCTTTTGCGGTAAATGAATCGGTGGCGAGGAGGGCAATATCAACAAAGCCCTCACTTACGATCTCTTTTATGTCACTGCGAATAAGTACTTCGGGTCTGTCTCCACGCTCTCTGTCCAGAAGGGAATATATGCTTTTTCCCACACGGTCGGGATGCATGTCACATACGGCGCTTATCTCGATTCCTTTCTTCTTCATAAGCATCTCAGCCATACCGCTGCCCATGGCTCCAAAACCCCATAATAGTACTTTTAAATTATCCATAACTTATCTCCTGGAACTGTATTACTACTGTAATAGTAAATCCAGTATAGACGAGAGTGCAGAACTGTCAAGAATATTGTGGATTAAGTTGGATAAATTATCTTTTTCTTAACCATTCCCGAGATGTGGATTAATACTGTTTTCCAGCTATTACTCATATTAGTAATAATGAGTAACAGTCGTAATGAGTTTGAATTATGGAGAAGTTTTTTATGGTAGAGAATAGAAGCGCAGCTGCTGCACCGGCTGTGGCCGGAACAATTATTTCCGCCTGCTGATCTGTCAGTGGCCGTATTTCAGTCTGAGCCTTTCAAACTTCTTACCGAATACTTCATCTGCCTTGTCCCCAAGATAATCCCGCATTTCGGCTATATAGAAATCGTGGATAATAAAACCTTCAATTGATTTGATAAGTCCCTTGTTTCTAGTCCAGACGGACTGACAGGGGGCTACTCCTCCCAGGCTTCCGGCAATACAGACCTTGGAGTCTATAACAAGATCAAGGGAGCGTCCCACCTCTGTAATATCCTGCAGATTTTCAACACTGTGGTAGTAGACCTCGCCGAAGTCGGGTTTTCCTTCTCCATAAAGGAGAATCAGTATTCTTATCCCTTTTTTCTCAGCTTTTTTGAAAGACTCTTCCAGAACTTTGAGCTCTTCATCCCAAAGACCTACAAAAATTGTGTTTTCAGCCTCTTCAATAAGCTCTTCGGCCATCTCCAGGGCTTCTGTTCTGCCGGAGAGGTTCCATACAGGGTCGAAATCCGCTGTAAATTGGATGGAATCAAGCTGAAGTTTCAACTCATCTGTACGCTTTGTATTATCGCGTCGGAGTCTGGATACCAGTTCTTCAGGAGAAATAGGTGAGAAGAGCTCAGGGTTTGTACCCTTGGAAGTTACATATCCTTTCTTGATCAGACGTCTTGTAATATCGTAAACCCTTGAATGGGGAACACTTGAATTTTTAGATATGTTATAGGCACTCAAAGGATGTTCGTTGAGAAGAGCCATATAAACTTTTCCTTCATATTCTGTAAAACCGAGCTCTTTTAAGTTGGAAAGAATGCCCTCAAGTGCTTTGTCGCTCATATATGCTCCGTATCTTAATGAATATGATTATTCGGGATTTTAATTTCGTCAATCTGTATCTTCGCAGGAAAAGGGTATCATATCAACATCATCCATATTCCGTTATAGATATGTCTTATATTTTTCCATCTATCCCCATCCAGGGGATTTGTAAACAGGAGGAGAAAGGGATATTATCATAACAGATATAAGGAGTAACTATTGTCTGATAAGAAAATATCCCTTGTCCCAGTGGACAAGGATAACTGGCGTGATATCGCTGTACTGGAAGTTAAGGAAGAGCAGTCTGAGTATGTCGCCTCCGGAAGCTATTATCTCTGTCTCTGTAATTATGATGACCTCTGGAACCCACTGGCCATTCAGCTTGATGATCAGGTCATCGGATTTATGATGTGGGCCATAGATGAGGATGACAACAGCTGTTGGCTGGGTGGAATTACCATCGATAAAGAGTTTCAGGGTAAGGGTTACGGTAAGTCGGCCGTAAAGGAAGCTTTAGATAAACTAAGTACTGAGAAAGGCTACAGTAAATTTGCCCTCTCCTATAATCCTGAAAATAAAGGCGCCAGGCATGTCTATGCTTCTCTGGGCTTTGAAGAACATGATGAGATTGAAGATGATGAGGTTGTAGCCAGAATTGTTCTGAAGTAAAAAAAATCCTGTAAAAAAGAGCACTAAAATGAACGATTTTGGAGCTCTTTTTTTTATAATGAACAGCGATTTAAAGAATTCATAAAAACCTGTCGATTCTGGAACTAGAGGTTTTTGTGAAAAAAATAACGATTTTATCCATTTTCCTGCTGTTTGTCGCGTTATTCAGCTGTGGTGGTTTGTTTGGTGATGAAGCATCATATAAGATCAAGAAGGAATATATTTCAGAAGCTCTGGTGAAACAGGACCCTTCATTCATCCAGCAGCTGCGAGATTATGACAGTTCTGATGAAGATTATGACAGGCTAATCGACTATGTTGTTGAAAAGGCCGGAGACCTGGTTTTTCAGGAAGAATACAGTTATGCCTATAAAGTACTGGATGCTGTTCTCTATAATAATCTAGCCCACAGTCAGGCACAGGATCTCTATCTCCTCCTGGATGAAATCCTTAGAGAAGACGAAGAAAATGCCCTTCTGGCAGCAGAAGCTGAGGCCGAGGTTAAGGCTGAAGAGCAGCGGAAACTGGATGAAGAAGCACAACGTCAGGCAGAGGAAGACGCCCGGGTTGCCGAAGAAAGAAAAGTCGAAGAGCAACATCAGGCATCCCTTGATGAAAAACAGCAGGAGATTGATGATGCCAAGGCCTATGTTGAGAGCATCAGCACAGTATCAACTGATAACTTCTCCTATTATGCGGCTCTATTCCCCTTAGATCTTATATTTTTCAACTCGGATGTATATCAGGAATTCAATGATATGAAAGAGTCTCATCTCTTATACGGAATGGCTGCACAGATAGGTGCAAACTTCAGGAATCCTGTCATGTTTATGAATCTGGATATTGTTACGGATTTTGGGTTTCTTGAGATGAGCAATGATGAATCGGGTACCACTAATTTTGGAATCAATGCAAATTATTCCATCGGAATTTCAAAACTGCCCATTCCCATAACTCTCAGAGTCGGTTATCTGAATAATTCATACAGTTTCCCCGACAGTGAAGATGAGCATATGGCCATCATCGGTTTTTCCACTCCCTCTTTCGGAATCGGAATATGGAACCTGACTTTCTTTGATAAATTAAAAATCAACCTCTCCCTGGACTATTATATAAGCAGTTTCTTTATTGATTATCTGGATGTCTCCTTTGGAGGAAATCTGGGAATCTCATATGACTTTTTTGAAAATGAAAAATTCAAATTATACTCCGCATTAACGACTCAGACTCTTTTCCTTAAAGAAGAAGGCATGGTTGAGGATTATTACAGTGGAAAAATCGGAGTGGGGATAAGTTTTAATGACTAAGAAAATATTTTATACAGCTTTCCTGTTTCTTTTTTGTTTTAATCTACAGGCTCAGGCACCAAGTCTTGAAGAAAAATACATGAGCCAGGCAAACCAGAAGTATCAGGAGGAGGACTACAACTCCGCCTATTCACTGATAAACTTTATTTTAAACCTTCATGAAGGGGAAGAACTACCCAATGCAGCTAAAATACTGGCTGAGAAAATCTACTATTACCATATAACTGATCTTGTTGAAAAAAAATTCCCAGTATATCTGGATGAAATAAAGAATCATCTCGGTACTCACTCGTCCATTGCTTCCTCCCGGGTTAAAAAGGCTCTTGCTGATCTGGAGAATGTTAAATTGGAGATGGAAGAAGCCAAAAGAGCAGAAGAAGAACGTCTGCGTAATGAAGCTGAAGAGATAAAGCGTCTGGAAGAGATTGATAAGGCCCTTGAAGAGGAGAGGGCATCACAGGCCCGTCTTGAAGCAGTCAGAGAAGCCGAACGCAGAGAGTATGAAGAGAAAGAACAGGCCTACCAGGATCGGCTTCAAACCATGCAGCAGGAAGAACAGGCCAGGAATGTTCAGCAGCAGACTCTTTTGCGAGAACAGATAACTCAGGTACAGGAACAGGAGTTGCAGCGTTCTCAGCAGATTCAGGAAGATCGTGTTGAATATGAACAGCGCATGATTGCACTTCTGGAAAAAAGAGATGCCCTTGCCGTTGAACAGCAGGAGAAGATGAGTGAAATCATCAACACATCTCTTGAGGTCAGTAAACAGTCAGGTGAGACCGGTACTCAGATGAGTTTTTATATCATCATACTGATAGCCGTTATCGGACTCTTTTTATTCATCGGATTCGGACTTCTTATTCTCCTCTCTGTTCGAAAATCCAGTGAAGATCAGCGCCGTTTTGAGAACACACTCTATGCAATGCAGAGCACCCGGCCTATTACCTCTATCAATAATCAGTATGCCCTTCCCGATATGGCTCAATCCATGGAACAGCTTCAGCTCTCAGAAAAAAAATCAAATCCCAATGCAGCCCTTCCTCCTCCCGATGATGAAGCTGAGAAGATCAAAGTGCTGATGCAGCAGTGTAAGTCACAGGGTGAGAAAATCGACCTTGCGACAAAGCGAAAGAATAACTCACGGAATATCGGCGAGCTGGTTTTCAAGATTTCTAAAGAGCTTGGATATGATGAAAGAGAGAGTTTTCTCCACTTTGCTGTAGCTCTAATATATGATATTGGATTTTTAAGTATAGATCCCCAGATTCTGACAAAGGAACAGATTTCCGAAGAAGAGTTTGCCACCATTCAGAACCATGTAAACCTGGGGCTGAATATGATCTATTTTGTAGATAAAGAGTTCCAACCCGTATTCAGAGACGGAATCCTGAAACATCACGAAAATCAGGATGGAAGCGGATATCCTTCTGGTTTGAAGGAAATGGATATCCCGTACATAGCAAGAGTCCTCCATGTGGTTGAGAGCTTTGTCTCTCTGATTTCATCCAGAAATTATCGTGATATAATGGATAAAGAATCTGCTATCAGAGATTTATACAATGATTCCGGAAAATATGATGAAAATATTCTGGAGGCTCTGAATGCAATTATTTAATTCGATCTTCAGTAGGAAGGCTAGAAGCGGTCTGATCATCACAACTCTATTTCTTTCGGTACTGCTTGCAGCCGGTTCATGTAAGGCTGATTTCAATGTTGCTCTCGAGGATTATCTGAGTGCAGTTGCCGGTGGTAAGGTTATCGCCGTGAGAATTGATGACACAAGAGTCGAATACGGTACCCCCGTGGACTTCTCTTATCAGAAAATCGGTAGCAGTTCTGACCCCACAGCATTGACTATAGAAAATATCGGTCAGATTGATATGACTGTCTCTGCTATCCTTGTGGATATGATGGGAATTGCCGGAACTCCTTATTCTCTGAATATGGGAGATCTTGAGCTGCCCCTGACTCTCCAGCCCGGAGAGAGCAGTTCATTCGAAGTCGTTTTCAACCCAACAGTCATCGGTCCCATTTCCGGTGGCGGACATGAAGAGTTATTGAATGCAGCCATAACTATTGCATCCAACGATGCGGAGTATTCGGCATTCTCCATTCCTTTGACAGGAACTGGAGCGCTGGGTGAGATTGCTGTATACCAGAGCTCTACGGAATATACGAATAATGGCGATCCTTATTTATTTGATGTGACAGCAGCAGGAAGTAATACTGCTGCCCTTGATTTTGCATTAAAGAATACTGGCAATGTTGATTTAGCTATCAATGGTTTTTCTGTGGATAACACAGATGCTGCCTTTGATATAGTTCACTCAATCAGCAGTGGCCTGGTAATTGCTGCAGGTGAGTCTCTAATTTTTTCTGTTGCTTTTGATCCAGATGTTGATGGTGGCTTTCCTCTGACTTTTACCATTCTCAGTGATGATAAGGATGAGAGTACATTTGAGTTTAATTTGCGAGGAGCTACTAATATTCCTCACTGGTTGGATGATGTAGCATTTTGGTTGGATGCAGAAAAAATTCTTCCTGCACATCTTGAATCTGGTCATGTTACAAAATGGATAGATGTCAGTGGTAGAGGTTTTGATGCTGAATCATTTAATCCAGGTGGAGTCACTGTTGATGAACGACTACTACCTGAATATATTGCATCAGGGTCTGGGATTGGAGGTAAAGCTTCTGTTCGCTTTGTAAATGATGATGGATTAGGAGATGAGGGGGATTTATTATATATTTCTTCACAGGTTCTAGACACTGTGCAGGGATTGTCATTTTTTGTAGTTTTACAACCTGGTGTTATTGATGCAAGTACCACTGGGATGTATCTCACAGGTAATGCTACAGGATCTAGCTTGTCACCTTATTTTAGAGTTTATACTACATATTTTTTTAACAGGTTTATGGGGATGACTTATACAAGTAATTCAGCTACTGGCGTTCCTATAGATTTAAAAGTTCCTGTCTCTGGTAAGAAATATTTAATCACAAATATATTTGATAATGAGACTTCTGTTATTGAAGATAGGCATAGAAACTTTGTAAATGGAACAGATATGAATTCAATATCTATTATCAATGAGCCAACAGGAATAAGAATCCCTAATTTATATATTGGGAATTACTATTCTATCCACTCTAGATATGGATTTGACGGAGATATTGCAGAAATCCTTATTTTTTCCAAAAGTTTGACTGATGCAGAAGTAGATTTAGTCCATACCTATCTCAACGATAAGTATGCAATCTACTAAACAAACTGATAAGCCTTTCAGTCCAGATACAAAGATGTCTCCACATCTTTCCGGATTGAGAGGCTCTGTTTTCCAATATTCACTATAATCTCAGCGTCAGCTTTAAAGCTGACGCTTTTTTCAAGTGCATCATATTTCACAGATAGTATTACTCCTCTGTAAACCACAGAAAAAGAAACATTCCCCCAGTCATCTGGAAATGAAGGATTGAAGCTGAGACCCTCTGCGGTATCTTCCATGTCGGCAAAGCCGTAGAGGAGGGCAATTCTTGCCCCGGCCATGGCTGCCAGGTGGATTCCGTTGTCCGTATTTCCTTCCCTGTTATCCAGATCCAGAAAGAGATTCTTTCTGAAGTGGTCTTCAGCATCATCCATTCGACCCGCAAGGGCCGCTGCCGCAGACTGTACTGCCGATGAAAGGGATGAATCTCCGCTTGTAAGGGGATCATAATAATCATAGTTTGCTGCAAAGACTTCTTTGCTGAAATACTGTTTTTGAAGAAGAAGTCCCATAATAACATCGGGTTGTTTCATGACTCTGTGACGGTAGATCTTCAGAGGGTGGTAGTAAAGGAGGAGAGGTCTGTTCTCTTCAGGGGTATTTTCCCAGTCCCAGGGACTTTTTTCCAGGAAGGAATCATCCTGTTTATAAACCATTGAATTTTCAATTTTCGGAAGAAAGAATTTTTTGGATATCTTCTGCCAGCTATTGATTTCCTCCTGATCTAATCCGATTCTACCTGTCAGTTCCGCCATGAACTCCCCATATTCCTCGGAAAGTTCCATGGCAATGGCAAAGGCGTAGCTCAGATGTTCACGGGCCATCAGGTTGGTGTAGAAGTTATTGTTTACGAGGGCCGTGTATTCATCGGGACCTGTCACACAGTGCAGACAGTATCCTTTGTCCGGTACTTCAACTGCGAAATTTGCCCAGAATCGGGCTGTTTCAAAGAGCATTTCTGCTCCACCCTTTAAAAGAAGGTCTCTCTCTCCGCTGTTGTCCAGAAAACTCTTCATTCCCCATATAATATCTGCATTGATGTGGAACTGAGCTGTCCCTGCGGGAAAGTAGGCAGAACACTCCCGGCCGTCTATGGTCCGCCAGGGGTAGAGTGCTCCTGCTTCGGATAGTTCAGAGGCTCTTGCTCTTGCTTCCTTCAGATGTCCTATGCGGTATTCTACAAGGTTTCTCGCTCTGGCTGGATCGATATTGTTCAGGGCGGCCTGAATATAGACGTCCGCATCCCAGAAGTAATGACCGTTATAGCCTCCGCTGCTCAGTCCTTTGGCTGCTCCGCTTTTACTTGGATCTGTACCGGTGGACTGGAGCAGGGCGAAACTGTTATAACGAAGGGCCCGGGTATATTCATCTTTGCCGTCAATTCTGATATCCGCTTTGCTCCAGAAATCAGAGAGGGTTTTCTCCTGGTCTCTGCAGATGGCAGTCCAGTCCTGTTTAAGGGCCTCTTCAAGTTCATCGGCTGCTTTCTCTACGGGTGAATCCCCATCATTGGCGCTGTAGAATACAGCTATCAGGAGGCTGCTCATCTCTTCTGTTTCAGAAAGATCTATATACTGTGTATATTCTGCAAACTGTCCTGATGCATAACCTTTCTCACCTCTCTCCTTATCCACCTGCAGTGCACAGGCATAGCTCATACCGCTGGTTCTTGTTGTCTCTTCTATGATGCATCTTTTGCCATTCATTCTACAGCTGCTGTCTTTAAACAGGTCAGTACCCATGGATTCCATTTTTCTGGGATCATCGCTCTCTTCACGGTCCTGACCGGGTTCCCTGATTTTTCTGATAATTCGGAATATTCCCTGTCCTTTAAGACTGATTCTGTTGTACAGACGATTGGGATGAGCCAGGGATGCGATTGTCTCTTTTGTTATTTCCAGAATGGAACCGTCAGGTTTCCGGGACGTGCTTTTTACTACACGGATTCCCTTCTGCATATCAAGTTCGATAATCCCTTCGGACAGTGCAAGTTTCTTTAAACCATCATTTGTCTTTTCCTCAATTTCCCAACCCAGTACATCAACCAGGGGGATCATCACCTGCTGAACAGAGGGGAAGCCATAGGCCTTCTCTCCATAGCTGATGGATGTTGATTCAAAAAAACCGTTGATATAAGTGCCGCTGGGCTGATGACTATTCGGGTCATCGGCCTGGACTCCCAGAAACCCGTTGCCGCAGAAAAGCAGTGTCTTCAGCTCATCATTCAGCCTGGCATTCTTAAAGCTGCGGCTTATTTTCCAAAGAGAATTATCGTCCTTCATATCCTTTTTTCCTTAAATCAGCCCTTAACAGAACCAGCCATTAAACCGCGTACAAAGAATCTCTGCAGACCAAAGAAGACTGCCAGTGGAATAATCATACTCATAAAAGCACCTGAGGTAAGAAGGTGCCAGTCCTGGCCTTTTTCTCCTATCATAGCTGCCAGGGCAGAGGTGACCACCCGGTTCTTATCTCCCAGAAATACCAGGGCCACAAGATAGTCATTCCAGACCCAGAGGAACTGGAAAATGGCGAAACTGGCCAGGGCAGGGATAGACAGAGGCAGTACCAGCCGTACAAAGGTCACAAAGGGAGTGGCTCCATCCAGATAGGCTGATTCGAAAATATCCCGGGGCAATGTACTTATGTAGTTATAAAGCAGGTAGACCGCCAGAGGTAATCCAAAACCGGTGTGGGCCATCCACATACACATAAAAGTTCCAGTGATACCCCAACGGGTGAAGTCTCTGAGAACAGGGATCAGGGCTATCTGCAGAGGAACAACAAGGAGGGCAACAACCATGATAAACAGAGGTTTGCGCCCCGGGAATTCCATCCAGGCAAAGGCATAAGCTGCAAATGCAGCAATCAGGATGGGAATGATTGTCGCGGGGATACTGACTGCGATGGAATTAAGAATAGCGTCAGAAAAATTATTCCCCTGACGGGTAATCTTATTACCATCGGCATCTGTAAAATCTATTGTTCCACCTGAGAGGACATCTCTATAATTCTGCATGGTCAGATTTGCACCGAAGCCTATCCATTTTTCCTCAAAGACCTCTATCTTCCGGGATCTTTTATTCCCATACCAGCGTAGAGTTCTTCCTTCGGAAACTTCAATTCCTTCACGCCATTCCTGGAACTCTGCGGTTACACCTTCAAGTTCTATGGGAATATTGGGGTCCATATCAGCGGGAAGTTCGAATTCATCTGATTTTACTAAATCTTTGTGGGGAAGCACTGACCACCAGCCTGATGCGTAGATATCTTTGGGATCTCTAAAGGATGTTACAAAGACACCAAAGGTGGGAATGGTCCATGCCAGAACTATTATTACAAGGGTGACCCCTATCAGAACTCTTCCGGCAGTGGATTTTTTCACATCAATAGTTTTAGTTTTGGCTTTCATTTCAGAACCTCTCTTCCCCGGAATTCTTTCAGGTTATAAGCCAGTACAGGAACTATGACCACAAGCAGGACAACCGCTATTGCTGAAGCCTGGCCTGAATGACCGTAGGTGAACTGTCTTAAATAAAACTCATTGGCTATTACATTGGTTCCGAAGTTACCACCTGTCATAACTCTGACAATATCAAATAGTTTCAGGCTGAAAATGAGAATAGTGGTTGTGACCGTTATAATGGTGGGCATGATATAGGGGATGGTGATCTTGAAGAAAATCGTAAAGGCATTGGCCCCATCCACTTTGGCAGCTTCATTGATTTCCTCTGGAATTCCTTTTATAGCGGAAGACATAATAACCATACCGTATCCGGTCTGGAGCCAAACCATTATTATAATGAGGAAGAAGTTGTTCCAGAACGGCATAAGCAGCCAGGCTTGTGCCTCTCCTCCCAGGGACGTCACAATAGCGTTGAGGAGACCAATTTCTGTAATATTGATTCCCTCACCCTTATAGTTGTAGATAAACTTCCATATAACTCCTGCTCCTACAAAGGAGACGGCCATGGGCATGAAAATGAGAGATTTAAAAACTTTCTCTGACCGGCTTTTATCAGCAAGAACAGCTATGATCAATCCCATGATTACGCAGAAAGAGGTCCCGAAAATCATCCATAGAAGATTGTTCCTGAAACTTTCCAGCATGATGGGATCTGTAAATGCAAATTTATAATTATCAAGAAATACAAAGCCGTTGCCGTTGGCATCTGCAAAGCTCAGTCTGAGAGATCTGAGGGTAGGCATAACCAGAGCCCAGAGAAGCATTAAAACGGCGGGACCTGCAAAAACAACAGCCACAGAAACAGATCGAACCTTCCTGGGCATCGATTCAGCGATGGCATTTAATACAAAAAAGAGGAGGGCTACTGAGCCCAGCCCCCAGGTCACGGCGGTTAGTGTCATCAATATCTTCTGGTTCTGCATGGTCTGCAGTAGAAAGAATCCGCCGATGAGAATCGTCAGGGTTACAATAATCAGGATGATTAAGGTTAGAGGATTCCAATTAGAATCTATATCCTGGCTCATTCTTCTTCTCCTTTACTTTTTTCTATAAAGACTCATCGAGCCTCTATGGTTTTCCAAATCAGGCCTATAAGCAATCGAGACCAATTCGTCCTGATTATTACCTGCTTAAGACCCCAGGGGATTATCCTGACATGACTCACTCTATGCCTGTGTATTTTTTGCTCAAAACATGAGTCCCATTTAAAACCGGGACTCATTGAGAGTCCCGGTGTTTTTCCAGCTTAGATCCCGAGAGGATCAGGGCCAGGAGTTATCGATGGCAGTCAGAGCCTCATCGAGTGTTTTTGATCCTGATACATAAGCAGTCATCTCTTTCCAGAAAGAACCTGCACCTACGGCGCCCGGCATCAGGTCGGAACCGTCAAAACGGACACTGGTGGCATTCTGGATGACTTCGGCAACTTTTCTGTCAACATCATTGGTGTACCAGCTGAGCTGTGAGTCTTTATGAGGAGAAATAGCTCCACCTGATTTTACCCAGCCTTCAACGGAGGCACCGGTTGCAAAATACTGCATAACCATGCGGACTTCGGGTCTGTCATCAAACATGGCATAGATATCTCCGGCAACCAGAACAGGGCGTCCCAGTGAAGGATCTACACTGGGCAGATAGAAGAAGTCATAGTCAGTTCCTGCAGTCAGGTTTTCGGGGAAGAAGGATGTAATGAAGTTACCCTGTTTGTGCATCCAGGCTTTGGGTGGATTCTCAAACATAACCTTGGGAGCATCACCAAAACTTATTGTGGAAATACCTTTACGTCCACCATAAACCATTCCGTCGGCAAACCAGATAGACGCCATGGCTTCGATAGCCTTACGTACTTCGGGGCTGTCAAACTTCAGCTCTCCGGCAACCCATCTGTCATAGTTTTCAAGACTTGTGGTTCTGAGCATCATCTCTTCAACCCAGTCAGTAGCGGCCCATCCTGTTGCGGCACCCGATTCAATACCAACTGCCCAGGGAGCATCGCCGTCTGCAAGGATCATATTCTGCAATGCTACAAGGTCTTCCCAGGTTTCAGGAACTTCATAACCCGCAGCATCAAATTCTTTCTTGTTGTACCATACAAGGGATTTTCCATTAACACGTCCCCAGAGTCCTGCCATGATTTCTCCGTCGGGAGAATCCATGGTAGCCATGTCGAGCCAGCTCTGGATATAGTTGGATTTAACCTTGTTCATGTCGAGAGCCTTGTTCAGGTCAACAACATAGCCCTTGGCTACAAAGTTTTTCAGAAGACCGGGCTGAGGAAAGTCTACGATATCCGGAGCATCTCCACCTTCTATACTTATACCGATGGAAGCTTCAAATTCTTTTGATCCTTCATACTGGATGTCAATTCCCGTCATCTCTTCAAAAGATTTGACAGACTGTTCGAATTTGATAGCATCGTTGTCTACAAAAGGACCGGCCATGGAAACGACCTTGCCCCGGACATCTGCGTACGGATCATCCACCACCTTTTCTTCTGTGGGAGCCGCAGCGGCTTCTTCCTTTTTCTGGCAGCTCATGAAAGACAGTGAGGCAATCATCAAAAATGCGACTGCTCCCCAAACAACTTTTTTCATACTGTTCTCCTTGTACTCTCAGGGTAATAATTATTGCCCTGATGTTTTAATCATAAGGGCCTAAGGGTCCTTATGTTACAGCCCGGAGGCTGTGGATTCCATTTGTTAAGTTGTGGACCTCTCAAGGAGTCCAACCTGAAGATTCACTTTTTGTATGGCATTTCCCTTCTCGGAAATCTGTTCCAGCAGAAGGCCGGCTGCAACACGTCCCGAATCACCCAGATACTGAGTGATCGTAGACAGTCCCATCCAGTCGGCCGATTCAATATTGTCGAACCCCAGTACAGCCAGATCTTCGGGGATACGGAGCCCTTCTTCTCTTGCTGCCTTGATAATGCCTACAGCCTGAACATCGCACATGGCAAAGACGGCTCTGATCTGTTTACCCTTTTTAAGGAATTCTGTAAAAACTTTCTGCGAGCTTTCCACTGTGGTGTCTGCTTCAAGAATCAGGGATTCCGGGATCTCATGTCCCTCTTTTTCCAGAGTCTCTTTAAACCCCCTGAATCTCAGTTCAGAAGGATGGCAGCTGTAGGAGAGATTCCGGTTTTTATCACCCATAAAGGCACAGGGCAGGTAATTTTTTTCAAGAAAAAGTTCTGCTGCAATCTGACCGCCCTTATGATCGTCAGTCAAAACACGGCTGTAGTTCTCATCATCCGATTCGATCATCACAACATGGAGTCCTGAGGCTTTTAGTGCGCGGTTCTGATCAGTCGTCAGATAAACAGACATTAAAATCAGTCCATCAATTCTGCGTGTGAAGGGGACGGAACTCAGATATTCATCCAGCTGGTCCGGACTCTCTATGGTGTAAATAACGACTTCATAGTTCTTTTCTTTAAAGAAGGGAATCATCCCTCTCAGTCTATCTACAAAGGATGGTGCCGGGAAAAATGGTGTGAGAACTCCGACTCTCCGGACTGAGCGGCTTGTAATAGTTCCTGCGTTTCCCTGGCGAATATAATCAAGCTTTTCCATAGATAGGGAGATCTGCTGCCCTGTTTCGGCTTTTACATTTTCCGGGTTATTCAGATATCGGGATACAGTTGTAATACTGACCTCTGCTTCCCTTGCTACATCATATATTGTTGCTCTTTTTTTCATATTATCCTGAACAGTTGTTGAATAAAGAAAGAACTTTTGTGAAAGTACTTTCATCTACTTTTCAGAATATACCCACTTGGAGATATCTGTCAAATTAATTGTCAGTTATTCAAAAAAATCGGATACAGGATTTTTATAAAGAATCCTGAAGCCATGGTATCATCTGTATAAAGGAGAGAGCCTCGAATGATTACAAAAGATCAAAAATCAAGTTATTTCGGTTTCCTCTGGCATGGGATATTTCTTGCACTGACAGTTACATTTACAGAGGTGAATTCTGTGCTGCCCGCACTTGTGCTTCAGGTAGGGGGCTCAGAGCTGCATATCGGTTTTATAACAGCCATAATGGTCGGTTTTCCTCTTGTCTCTCAGCTCCTTTTTGCCCCATTTATTCAGTCAAGAAAAAGAAAGAAACCCTATCTTATTGCAGGTCTGTATGCCAGGATGATGGCACTTTTCGGTATCGGTCTTCTCCTTAACAATGCCGGACGTTTCTCACCCTCTTCTGTTTTGATTTTTATATACTGCGGTCTCACGGTGTTTACCCTCTCAGGAGCTTTTGCCGGAATCAGTTATGTTTCACTTATCGGGACTTCAATCCCCCGGGAACTGAGACATAAATTTTTCCTGCGGAAACAGGTCTTCTGGAGTGCCGGAGTCCTGGTCTCCGGAGTTCTGACAAGATTTGTACTGACCGGATTTGCAGGGACTCAACGCTATACTTTTCTCTTCGTATTGGCCTCACTGATGCTGGCCCTGGGATCTATCGGATTCTGGATGATCAAAGAGCCCGAGTCTGAGAGTGTAAGTACCGGAGCTCCCGGATTGAAGGGAATAACAGCTTCTATCAGAGAAATCCTGAGCGAAGACATAAGTTTCAGATATTACTGTATCGTGGCTAATCTTCTCACTGTCTCAATTGTTCTGATCCCATTTTATCTTCCATCTCTGTTAAGAACATTCAATCTGCCATCATCATATGTGGGGACGATTGTCCTTCTGCAGATGGGGGGGATGCTTCTTTCAAATTTCCTGTGGCCGAAGATTATTGGACCTCTGGGCTTTAAGGGACTCTTAAAGATTCAGAGCATCGCAAGCCTGCTGATCCCTCTTACGCTGAGTATATTGCTTTTTTCAGGTCAGGGTCTGTGGGTTTTATATCTGATCTTTCCCATGTTGGGGGCGCTCTCGGGAGCTCATAAGATGAGCGGGGAGGCTGTCCTGGTACAGATCAGCAGAGAGGATAAGCGGGCCTTGTATTCAGGTATTTACGGAGCCCTGAATCTGAGCAGTGCCCTGGCACCCCTGCTCTTCGGATTACTCCTGCGATCTGTGGACTTCAGGCTGTTTTTTCCTGTCATCGGTATTTTGTCTCTTTCTGCACTATTCGTTATCAATAAGATGATCTGTCCTGTGGATGTAAAAAAGGCAAAGGATGACATGATCGGAGCCAGATAGACCGGTATATTTATAAGTGGCAGATCTTGGTCCAGTCGTTGTATAATAGGCATCATTAAAAATTGTATACTATGGAATAAGCGATAGATGAATCGAAGCTTCAGACATTTCGGCATAGCAATTGGGCTTTTTATATTGTTGTTGATTTTCGGATTGAATGGAATTATTTTACACCTCCCATCCTCAGTGAACGGGCTGTTGCGGTCAGGGAAACCTGGAACATCAATGGTATTGATCAGTGGGAACTTATCCGGAGGCATTTGACAATTTTATTATTTCATTGAAGAACAGATATTAGATAAGAGATTATATAACTGGAGAAAAAAATGGCCTTTAAAAAACGTCCCGATGGTACACTTATCAGAAATCTTCACTCATTCAGAGGGATGCTCCCCTTTCTAATGAGAAACAGAACCGAGTCTATCATCTATTTTGAACAGGAAATTGATGTAACCGAAACTCTGGCTTATGTTAAAAAACACAACAAGAGTATGGAAGACCGAAGCAAGAAAATGACAGTCTTTCATGTTTTTCTCGGCGCCTTTGTAAGGTCCATCGCTCTGCGTCCCCAGCTGAATCGTTTTGTATCGGGTTACCGTTATTATCAGAGAAATGAATTATCTGTTAATTTTGTTGCCAAGAAGACACTGACGGATGATGCTCAGGAGATCAATGTAAAGATCGCCTTCGATCCTAAAGATACCCTTGAGAGTATTACAGCTCGAGTTAATCAGTATGTCAATAAAGCCAAGAGTGATGAGGGTAACGTCAATTCATCGGAGACAGACTTTCTAATGAAGTTTCCCAGATCCATCCTCCGTATGATTATGTGGGGGTTCAGGGTTCTGGATTACTGGAATCTGGCTCCTGCATCCATGATCCGTGTAGATCCCATGTATACCACTCTTTTTCTGACAAATCTGGGCTCTGTGGGCATTGATGCTCCTTATCATCATCTTTTTGAATGGGGTAATAATGGTCTTTTTGCTGCTATAGGGAAGATTAAGAAAGTCTATTCAATGAACAGTAAAGGTGAAGTGATCGGACGGGATATTGTTAAACTTACCTACACCCTGGATGACCGTCTTTCCGAAGGGATCTACTGTGCAAGAGCCATTGATATGATCAAGCGTTTTGTGGAGAACCCGGCTGAGTTGAGCGAAGTTCCCGATATCCCCCAGCATCTTCTGGATGAACTGAATCTGAAACCCATTAAGTCTATCAAGGAAGACGGTTATGTTTGAAACTAAGCCCTGGCTGAAATATTACGGTAATATTCCCTCTGAAATTGATTATAAAAAGAGAACCCTCTACCGGGCATTCCGTGAATCTGCCGAAGCCTATCCTCATAATACAGCCCTGGATTTTATGGGAGCGGAGATCAGCTACAGTTCACTCCTGAATCTTATCGATCAGACCGCGGCAGATTTAAGTGCAAAGGGAATGAAGGCGGGAGACAGGATGACTGTCTGTCTTCCCAACTGTCCAGAGGCTATCATCACTTTTTATGCATTGGCAAAGATCGGTGCTGTTTCCAGTATGATCCACCCCTTATCTGCCCCTGATGAGATCGAATATTACCTGAATCTCAGTGAAAGCAGATGGGCGATTACTCTCAATGCATTCTACTCCCGTTTCGTAGATATTCTGGATAATACAAAAGTTGAAACAGTATTAATCACAAAGCTGGGAACTTATATGAGTCCCACAATGCGGACTCTATTTTTCCTGGCAAAAGGAAGAAAAATCAAAGCACTGCCGGAAGATTCCAGAATCCTTAATTGGTCTGATCTTACAGCTGTTAAAGGCAGTCCTGTTGATGAAGTGGAAAGTAATCCGGAAGGACTTGCGTCCCTTCTTTACAGCGGTGGTACGACGGGCAGTCCCAAGGGGATTATGCTCAGTCATATGAACTTCAATGTTCTGGCGGGGCAGACAGCATGTCAGGGTTCTAAAAGGCTGGGACCCTTGGCTCCTGGAGACTCAATTCTTGCAATTCTTCCTGTTTTTCATGGTTTCGGACTGGCAGTCTGTATCCATACATTTCTGGTTAATGGGGGCTGTAGTATCCTGGTGCCTCAGTTTTCGGCTGAGGTGGCTGGAAAGATTATCAGAAAGAAAAAACCCACCATCATGGCGGGTGTTCCCACTCTGTTTGAAGCTCTTTCCAGTAATAAGAATCTTCTTAAGGCTGACCTTTCAGGGATGAAAGGCGTTTTTGCCGGAGGTGATTCTGTTCCGATCAGTATCAAGAGGGATTTTGACAAGGTTCTGAAGGAGCGGGGGGCAGATATTGAACTGCGTGAAGGCTACGGGCTGACTGAGTCTGTAACTGTTTCTGTTTTAATGCCCGAGGATGAATATCGGGAAGCTTCAATTGGAGTCCCTTATCCAGATATGCTGGCCAAGGTGATACTTCCAGATTCATATGATGAAGCTCCTGCTGGAACAGATGGTGAGATCTGTATTTCAGGTCCTTCTGTAATGATAGGATATCTTAATGATCCCGAAGAGACCTCTGCAGTTCTGCAGACTCATGATGATGGAAGAATCTGGCTTCATACCGGAGATATCGGAGCTATGGATAAAGACGGTTTCCTCTATTTTAAACTGCGTCAGAAGAGAATGGTCAAAGTTTCCGGCATTGCGGTATATCCAACACAGGTGGAAAAGGTACTTGAGAGTCATCCTGCGGTAAAGATGAGCTGTGCTATCGGGGTTCCTGACGATTATCAACTCCATAAAATAAAAGCTTTTGTAATCCTCAATAAAGGGTACAGTGCCGGTTCTGAGCTGGAGGAAGAACTGATCGCCTACAGCAGAAAACATATCAATAAATGGAGCTGTCCCCGTCTGATCGAGTTCCGGGATGAACTTCCCCTTACAAGAGTAGGTAAGATTGCCTACACAGTGCTGGAGCAGGAAGAGGCCGCTGAGGTCTGAGGAAATCCTCAATTTTAAATACTAGTTAAAATATATTGATTTGCAAAAAAAACTCACTGTGATTCCCTGAAAAGGGAAAGACGTGATAAAATTATTTTGCATCCAATATTTACGGGGGGCTGATGAGAAGCTTATTTCTACAAATAACCCTGCTGCTTCTGTTTTCTCTTACCTTGCTTTCCGCTGATGATGATTCTTCTTCTGAAGATACAGCTTCAATTTTTCTCCTCTTCTCTTATCACCCCGGACATCTCTGGGAGGACAGTATCTATTCGGCTCTTCTTGAAGGAATACAAGAGAAAATTCCCGGCACTAAAATTACCCTTGAATATATGGATACAAAGCGTAAATCGGTTGAAGAAATGGAAGAGAGTATTATCAGGGATCTTTCACTCTTTGATGCCGATGCTTTCTCCCTTATTGTTGCAGTAGATGACAATGCTCTTCAGTTCCTTGCAAAACAAGGCGAGGAGCTTTTCCCTGATACTCCTATTGTTTTCTGCGGTGTAAATGACTACGAATTTGTTAAAAATACCCTCAGGAAGAATCATACAGGTGTGATCAGCAAGGTGAATTTGCCGGACACTCTTGCCCTTGCAAAGAAGCTGATTCCTTCTCTCCGGACTGTGTATGTCATAGTCGATGCGACTCCCACAGGATACGGAAACAGGCAGATGGTTGAGAGGCAGATCCAGGATCTGAGAGGAGAGCTTGCTCTCCTGGATTTTCATTTTCTGGGTGAAAATAAACTTACCACCGATGAACTTATCCAGTGGAGTTCTTCTGTGTCTGATGATTCAATTCTCCTGCTTACCAGCTGGTATAGAGATAAAAAAGGCAACTTTATTTCAGAAAAGGCTTTCCTTTCCAGGCTCGCTTCGGAAACATCAGTTCCAGTCTTCAACCTTTTGCATCTACGATCCGGCATCCTTGGCGGTAAAGTAACATCAGGCACCATACAGGCTGGACTGGCTGTTGATCTGATAGCTGGAATTCTGGATGGGGAAGACGCAGGTACAATTCCTGTAATCGAAGATGACACAACTGTTTATGCAATTGACCAGAAGCGCTTCAGATATTGGAAATTCAGAGAACAGGACATTCCGGGAGAATCTATCCTCCTTAATCCTCTATCAATAAGCAGTTACCAGGTGACCATTCAGCTTCTTTCTATAGCATTATTCTGTCTTCTTTTCCTTATCGGGTTATTGATAAGGCAGTCTTTTTTGCTGAATCGTTCGACTCTTCATCTTTCACGGCAGAAAAATGAGCTTTATACAACTTTAAGCTCTATCGGTGACGGTGTAATTTCTACTGATACCGAATCGAAGATCGTATTTATGAATAAGATGGCTCAGAATATGACAGGCTGGATACTTGAAGAGGCCGGTGGACTCCATATTTCTCAGGTTTTGCCACTTGAAAATGGATTGACCGGTGAGATGGTTATCAATCCGGTTCATAAAGTCCTGGCGCATAATGAGCGTGTTCTGATGGATGCCAACACTGTTCTGATAAATAAGAAGGGTCAGAAAATCCATATTTCGGACAGTGCTTCTCCTATCAGAGATCCCAAGGATGATACTCTTATCGGTGTTATTGTGGTATTCAAGGATATAAGTGATTCAGAAAAAATTCAGCAGATTCTCCAGAATGAACAGCGTCGTCTGCGGGATGCTCAGGCCATGGCAATGGTCGGTAACTGGGAATATGATCCGCAAAAAAATAGTTATTGGTACTCTCGTGAGGTTTATACTCTTAGTTCTGTTGATCCCGGCATTGATGGAATTCCTGAGACTCTTGATTTTATGAAGAAGATTTTTCCTTCCTGGAATCAGAGCACAATTCTCCCCGATGAACTTCAAAATGAATCCAGTCGTGTAAAATCCATTATGACCATTCCTGTTGATGATGGCGAAAACAAGATCCTTCATCTTATTGCACGGCAGGCGGAAAATCCTGAAACAGGGAAACAGATTGTAACCGGGATAATTCAGGACTTTTCAGAATTGTCTCAGACAAGAGCGGCTCTTGAAGCCAGCCAGGGTCAGCTTCGTCAGGCTGCCAGGATGGAAGCGGTTGGAAAACTTGCAGGAGGGATCTCCCATGAATTCAATAATCTGCTCCAGATCATTCTTGGATACAGTCAGCTTCTGAAGGATGACTGTGCCGGCACCCGTGAGATGGAATATATCGAACCTATTATAAAGACTGCGGCCAGTGCCAGAAATCTGACCAGGCAGCTTCTTCTTTTCAGTCGAACAGAAAATATGAACATGGAAAATTTTACCATGTCAGGGCTTATTCACAGTCTTATGCCCATACTGGGGCGTCTTCTTGAAGAGAATATCGTTCTGGAGCCCCATCTTGCGGCTGAGGATGACTGGGTTTATGCCGACAAACAGCAGATTGAGCAGGTCCTTATAAATCTGAGTCTCAATGCCCGGGATGCCATGGAAGGGGGCGGTCTTCTGAGCATCCGTCAGTCTATTCATATTGCCACACACTCTTTTCCCGGGCTGGATGGGTATATTCCTGCTGGTGAATATGTGGAATTGATTGTTCAGGATAACGGTTCGGGTATTAATAAGGAAATTCTTCCGGAGATCTTTGATCCATTCTTTACAACCAAAGATAAGGATAAGGGTACTGGACTTGGACTCTCAATTGTTTATGGGATAATCAGGCAGCACCAGGGGTATCTTAATATTGAAACAGACCGCAGCCGTGGTACTTCTTTTCATATTTATCTGCCTCGGGTCAATGCTTCTCAGGATACCCGGAAAGAGCTTAGTTCCAGAGAAGAAGACAGCCCTGAATTAAAGGGTCTTATTTTTATGGCGGAGGATGATCCAATGGTCCGCCAGCTTGCAGAGACCATGCTGAGAAAAAGCGGATTTAGGATAAAAAGCTTTGTGAATGGAAAAGAGCTGATTAATGCCCTGAAAAAACGGAGATCTGATGATGAAACCATAGGTCTTTTTCTCCTTGATGTCATTATGCCGGAGATGGGCGGGGTTCATGCATTTAACAATCTCAGGTCCATGGGTTATGATATGCCCGTGCTTTTTATGAGCGGTTATACGGAAGAGAGGCTTCATAATATTGCTGATCTTAAGGATGCCTCCCTTATTCATAAGCCTTTTACCATGAAGGATCTTGTGCAGGAGATTCAGTCTCTGATAATTTGAGCTTAAAATATCCAGGCTCTGAATGTTCTTTGGTAGAATAAAACATATAAATCACCTAGAATGCACACCAATCTGAGTTCAATGGAGAAATTATGGCAAGGGTTATTACATCCTATCACAGCATCATGGAGAGCATGAAAATAGCTGAGGGCACACTTTATGTCAGCAGAACTAATAAGAGAATTACACAGCTTGAAGAAGAAGCAGGCCGTAGAGGAATTCCAGTAAAGACAATAACTCCTGTTGAGATGGATAAAATGAGTGATTCCGACGGTCATAAAGGGTCTGTATTTGTTCAGAGTTCTTCGGCTCCTAAAAGCGGAAATACCGTGAACCGTTATACTGATCTTAAAACATTCCTGGCCGCAAGAGGCGGTGATGATCAGCTTCTTGTTTTGCTTTTAGACGGCATTACTGATCCTCATAACCTTGGTGCCATTCTCCGATCTGCAGATCAGTTTTCAGTAGACCTGATCCTGCTGCCTGCCAACCGTTCTGCCAGTATCAACTCAACGGTTGCCAAAGTCTCTGTCGGGGCTCATGCCTGGGTCCCCACTGTTCAGATCAGTAATTCTGCCCGTTCTCTGGATGCCCTCAAGGATGCGGGGTTCTGGATTTATGGGGCAGATATGGGTGGCTCAACAGCTGCGCAGACCGACCTCAAGGGACGTACCTGTCTCGTTTTGGGTTCTGAGGGCAAGGGAATCTCCCGCCTTTTAAAGGATAAATGCGATACTATGGTAAGCATTCCCATGAATGGTCATGTCGATTCCCTGAATGTCTCCGTGGCAGCTGGGATTCTAATGTATGAGGTTATCCGCCAGAGAAATTGACAGACGTTCCAACCCTTCCCGGAGCAGGCTCCGGGGACAGCCGTAGTTCAGTCTGAAGAATCCTTCTCCTCCCTGTCCGAACCATGTACCCTCCACGAGGGCTATTTTCCCCTTCTCCTGCAGAAGATCCTGAATCTCTAAATGGTTCATTCCGAGTTCTCTGAAATCTATCCATCCGATAAATCCTGCATCAGGTTTCATCAGTTTTACGCCCGGCAGGTTTTTATCCAGATATTCTTCGATGAAGGCAATATTCTCTCTTAAGTATATTTTGAGGGCGATCAGCCATTCGGCTCCCTCATTATAAACGGCTTCACCGATTGCCAGTGCCAGAGCGGAACCTTCCTGTGTGCCGAATGCCAGCTGACCATCCAGGTAGGTCTGTCTTCTTTTCTGTGAACCGAAAACTGCAATAGAGAGTTTTTCTCCTGCAATGTTGAAGGTCTTGGAGGGGGCCATAAGGGTCATTGAGTTTTCGGCAGCCTCTGTTGAGAGGGATGAAAAGGGAATATGAGGACGTTCTCCAAGGACGAGGTCTGCATGGATCTCATCAGAAATGACAAAGACTTCATTACGGATACAGATCTCAGAAACTTTGTTCAGTTCTTCCTCTGTCCAGACACGGCCTCCGGGATTGTGGGGACTGCATAGCAGAAGAAGGGTACAATCCGGCTGTGAGGCTTTTTCTTCAAGATCATCAAAATCCATTACATACCGGGGACCGTCCATCACAAGTTCGTTGACCACTGTGTTTCTATGGTTACGGATAATCATATTTCTGAAGGGCTGGTAAACGGGTTCCTGCAGAATCACTGAATCACCGGGTTTTGAGAATAGATGAACTCCCAGGCTCATTGCACTGACTATTCCCGGAGTAAAACAGATATCTGATAGATATACAGACCAGTTGTGCTCGGCCTCTGCCCAGTTCTGCCAGGCCTTAAGAAAGCCTTTATCACTTGCAGGATATCCGAAAACTCCGTGCTCGGCTCTATCTTTCAAAGTATCCATTACAATTGAAGGAGAGGCAAAGTCCATATCTGCGACCCAGAAGGGGAGCATATCTTCATTACCGAACCTGGCCTTGAGAACCTTTTCATCCCATTTTGCTGCGTTGCTGTTTTTTCTGTCTATTATCCGGTCAAAATCCATGTTTTCACTCCTTGGAAATTATAAGAAGGCTTGTATTATGCTTACTCCAGCCATGGTTGTAATAGATGCCAGGGCTGTACTTATCATTACAATCAGGGCTGCAAGATCACCGTCATTGTGCATCGCATCCGCCATAATATGGCTGGAGACGGCCGCCGGTGCTCCTGTAATAAGGAAAATCATGCCCAGTTCGTCCTGTCTGTACCCTATAGTATAGAAAATGATCACCGCTACAACAGGTAAAAATACAATTTTTATCAATGATGATCCCAAAGCCTTCCTTCCTTTCTCCTTTAAGCCCTGACTTGAGAGTGATCCACCTATATTAATAAGGGCAAGTGGCAGGGCCAGGTCGGCAAGGTATCCCAGAAGCTTACCCAGTATGGATGGTACGGGTACTCTGAAAAATGAGAAAAACATGGCTGTTGCTACACCCATAATAATAGGATTGGTAGCTATGCTTTTCAGGGATTTGAGAACCCCTTTTGCATTCAGTCCGTGGAGGGGGAGGGTGAGTACAACAACTGCCAGTATGTTGAATAGAGGCAGCATGAATGCCAGAATCATTGCTGCTCTGGCGGCCATGGCCTCTCCGTAAAGATTCAATGTCAGAGCAATTCCAATAATGACGATATTTCCACGGAAGGTTCCCTGAATAAAGGCGCCTTTCTGTGTTACATCACTGAATCTCATACTGATCAGTGCAGAAATTGCGGTAACTAGAAGGGTCAGCCCCCCAATAATCAGAATCTCCTTCAATATGAATACCTGTGAAAAGTCCAATGTTGCTATCTTTGTGAAAGCAAGTGAGGGGAGAGCCAGTTTGAAACTCACCATTGAGGCGCCTTTACTGAATTCTGGACCGATCACTTTGCGATTTTTCAGAACGGCACCGATGATAATCAGCAGAAAAACGGGGAAAACACCCTCAAACACAAAAAAAAGTACATTCATAACTAAACTTTTAGCATTTGCTGGGCTTCGGGTAAAGCAATTCAGTGATGCAAAATTATCAACGTTAAATATTATTACAAAAATGGTTGATGTGTAGACTTCCGTTAGTAGATTGATATAGTATTTGTCCCATTAACCAATTGTTTAAGGCGGAGTCATTTACATAATTAAAGACAGCCGTACTACTAAGGAGAGCTCAATGAGTTACGATCATCGGAAGTATAAACCCTTCCCCCCAGTTTCACTGCCTGACAGGACATGGCCTTCAAAGACCATTACTAAAGCACCCTACTGGTGCAGCGTCGACCTAAGAGACGGAAATCAGGCTCTACCCATTCCTATGAGTGTGGAAGAAAAACTGGAACTATTTGACCTACTCCTAAAAATTGGTTTTAAGGAAATTGAGATTGGATTCCCCTCCGCATCTCAGACAGAATTTGATTATCTCAGAACTCTGATCGACAGGAATCTTATTCCCGATGATGTCACTATTCAGCTGCTGACCCAGTCACGTGAACATCTGATCCGCCGTTCTTTCGAAGCTATCCAGGGTTGTAAGAATGTAGTTATGCATTTCTATAACTCAACCTCCACCCTCCAGAGGGATGTGGTCTTTAAAAAAGACCAGAAGGAGATTATCAAGATTGCCGTTGAAGGTGCCAGGCTTATCAAGGAGATTGCCGCCGATTATCCTGATACAAATATCCGCTATGAGTACAGCCCCGAAAGTTTTACCGGCACCGAGCTGGACTTTGCTTTAGAAATTTGTGAAGCCGTAATGGATGTTCTGGAACCCACTCCCGAGAATAAGCTTATTCTCAACCTTCCGGCTACTGTGGAGATGCATACTCCCAATGTCCATGCTGACCAGATTGAATGGTTCTGCCGGAATATCAAAAACAGGGATTCTGTTCTTATCAGTCTCCATACTCATAATGACAGAGGAACAGGTGTCGCTGCTGCTGAGCTGGCCATATTGGCAGGAGCCGACCGAGTGGAAGGTACACTCTTCGGTAACGGAGAGAGAACCGGTAATACCGACCTTATCACCATGGCTCTGAATATGTATTCTCAGGGTATTGATACAGGATTGGACTTCTCTGACATCGACAACATTACCGAGATTTATAAACGTTGTACAAGAATGAATGTTCATGAGCGTCACCCCTATGTGGGAGAGCTTGTGTTTACAGCCTTCTCCGGTTCTCACCAGGATGCCATCAAGAAGGGACTCGACAACTATAGGTCAATTAAGTCTGACTTCTGGGAAATTCCCTATCTTCCCCTCGATCCTTCTGATCTTGGAAGAGAGTATGAGGCCATTATCCGTATCAACAGTCAGTCCGGTAAGGGTGGTGTCGCCTATATCCTGGACGCTCAGTTCGGATATAAACTGCCCAAGGCAATGCATCCTGAATTCTCCAGGACTATTCAGAAGATAACCGATGAGACCGGTAGGGAGCTGAAGGGAAAGGATATTTTTGAAGAGTTCAGCAAGGAGTACCTGGAAGTTCACGCTCCCTGGTCACTGCTGAATTACGAGATCAATGCCCGGCTGGATGTGGATGATAACGGAAAAGAACAGCACAATGTCGGTATCAACTGTACATTGAACTACAAGGGTGAGGAGATGAAGCTGGAGGGGCACGGAAACGGACCCATTGACGCATTTTTTCATGCTCTGCAGTCTACATCTGCTCCCCATATTCACTTTCTCTCATACGATGAGCATGCTCTGAGTGAAGGAGCCGACTCACAGGCAGTCTGTTATATTCAGGTCGCCGACAGTAAGGGACGTTCCAACTTCGGAGTAGGTGTTGATAACAGCATCAACGCGGCTTCTCTGAAAGCCCTGCTCTGTGCTCTTAACAGAATTGAAGAACAGAACTGATTTTTATTTCACCGCCTGCTGCCATACCCGTCGGCGGGGTTTATCAAAGGCCCTTAGGCCTTAACTAAAAAGACACCAGAGTGATGTTACTCTCTCTGGTAGAAAGGAGCATCAAATGTCATATAAAGTAGCTGTTCTCCCCGGTGACGGGATTGGACCGGAAGTAATGGAATCTGCCCTGCAGGTCCTTGCTAAAGTAGAAGAAAAATTCGGATTTAAACTGGAACTGACCACGGGACATATTGGTGGTATTGCCTATGATGAAACAGGTTCACCCCTTCCCGAAGAGACTCAGAAAATCTGTAAGGAAGCTGATGCTGTTCTTCTAGGTTCCATCGGCGGACCTAAATGGGACGGACTTCCTCCCGAAAAAACTCCCGAGCTGGGTGGTCTTCTTGCACTGAGAAAAATGCTTAAACTCTATGCCAACCTCAGACCTGCAGTCCTCTATGAAGAGCTGAAGGCCATGAGTCCTCTCTCTGAAAAGGTCCTTTCCGGTAAAGTAGACCTTCTGACTGTCAGAGAACTGGCTAATGGTATTTACTTTGGAGAACCAAAAGAATTAACCGATACAATGGGGCTGGATACCATGATCTATACGGTAGATCAGGTGCAGGCCATTGCCAAACAGGGTTTTGAAGCAGCACAGCGCCGTAGAAAGAAACTCTGTTCTGTAGATAAAGCCAATGTACTCTGTTCCTCTAAACTCTGGAGACAGGTTGTGACAGATATGGCTTCAGATTATCCTGATGTGGAACTGAGCCATATGTACGTGGACAATGCGGCTATGCAGCTGATGCTTAACCCTCTGCAGTTTGATGTTATTTTGACATCAAACCTCTTTGGTGACATCCTCTCCGATGAATCTGCGGCAATCTGCGGTTCTCTGGGTATGCTTCCCTCTGCTTCTATAGGTAAAGATATCAGCCTCTTTGAACCCTCCGGAGGTTCCGCTCCTGATATTGCAGGAAAAGGAATTGCAAACCCCATTGCTCAGATCCTTTCTCTCGCTATGATGCTTGAGATCTCATTCGATCTGAATGATGTAGCTGAAGCTATCCGCAACGCAGTTGATGTCTGTGTGAAGGGTGGAATCAGGACAGGAGATATTATCGATCCCGGTATGACTCCCGTATCTACTAAAGAGATGACCGAAGCTATCATCAGTAAAATCTGATTTTGAACTGAGAGTTAATCTTATAAATATAAAAGCCGCCTGGAATTGCTCCGGCGGCTTTTTTCTATTCTCATCATAATTAGAATACTGTAGGGGCTGCATCTCCTTCAGCTTTATAGGAACCGGAAAAGGAAACTGAATCCCATTCATTTGATCCACCGTCAGTGCTAATGATCCGGATTGAAATCGGCCCGGTTGTAAGATCATTCCAGGCGGGATGTTTCTCAAATTCCATTTCAATTCCGACACCCGAGCCATCCCCTGCAACAGATGTACCAACTGAATACTGGGTTGCATTGTAATCAACCCAATCTATTACCCAGGCTGCACCGCTGTGTTCTGTATAAAAGGTATGATTGACTCCCTGATTCTGCTGTAGTTCAATTCGATAACCGGTTTGCTGTGAATAGAGTGCTGGATCTGTGAAAGTAATAAAGAAATACACTCTATCAGAATCCTGCATTATATAAATATTTTCTATATCACAATTGTTCTGGGTTCCCGTATCATCTCCGGTAAAATCACGGTACCAAAAAGCTGTATCCCAGTTTTCTGCGACGTCCATTACACCATCTACAACTGCTGTTCCTGTAGGGAAATTGAGAATCGATGCGTTGGTAACCGGTGCCGTTTCAAGTGAATCTTTTAATATGACATAAAGGTTTTCATTTAAATCGAACCCATCCAAACCGCCATCACCTGAACTGTCTTCGTAGCCTTGATACCATGTATCAACACCGAAATCCAGTCTATGGTTTTCACTCAGAATGTCCCAGTAGGCTGACTTGGCAACAGCAAGTTCAATGGCATTATCGCTAGCATTCAAGCCTGTAAAGCGTATAGGAGAATCATCATATCCAGTATCTCCCGCATTACCCCATATTCCGATAGTTTTATCACTATTATGAGAAAGAGAAACAAGTTGATGGTTCATTGAATCATCTTCTTCATTGAAATTCCAATGAACGTGAATCCCTTCTTGTTCCATAGGGTAATTTTCGTGAACAGACATATACATATATAAGTTCTCTGCGTCCTGTGCCAGCTTGACTTCATTTATATCTCCACCACCTATCATGCTGTATCCTGCTGATGACTCTTCATTGCTTCCGTCTACAACCGCTAGAGGGATATCGGCCCAGTCACTGGTATCCCCGTCAATTGAGACAGTATATTCCGGAACAATATAAGACCCTGTATTTCTATCCGGATCATAAGGATTGTCATACACCCGCTCATCATACATAAAACAGGCGCAGAGGAGGGATGTCAGAAAAATAATCATAATAATGTGAAAAATCTTTCTCATGTTCATTATTATATATCCTATTTCCTGGAATTGTTAAGTAATTCCCTCATATTTCCTGAAATCCGGATAAATCCAGGGTTGGGAGAGGACCTTTTGATGATTGCGGGGAAGCAGTCAGAAGGCTGAGAGCATATTAAGATTTATTAACAAAGGCCCAATTGTTTTGACATAAACCGGTCCTACTTCCTATTGTATGGCATGGACCAACTAGACGAATTAGAAAGCATTGGCGTCCGGATAATCCGGGAAGCCTACTCAAACTTTAAGAACCTGTGTATGCTCTGGTCAATCGGCAAAGACAGCACGGTTATGTTATGGCTGGCCCGTAAAGCCTTTTACGGTCATGTTCCCTTTCCCCTGGTACACATCGATACTCATTATAAGATACCTGAGATGATCGAATACCGGGATCGCCTTACCCGGGAGTGGAATCTCCCTATGGTGTACGGCGAGAATGCAGAAGCCCTGGCGGCCAAACAAACTTATCCAGACGGTAATGCGGACCGTCTGACCTGCTGCCGACTTTTGAAGTCGGAGGCTCTCAAGAATACTCTCAACGGCAGCTGGCCAAGGTATCGTTTCAACCACACGACTGATCAGTATGAATTGGATACGGATACTGAGATGTATACCGGTGTTATTGCCGGTGTACGGGCAGATGAGGAAGGTTCCCGTTCCAAGGAGCGTTATTTCAGTCCTCGTGATAAAGAGAATATCTGGGATGTGGGTGATCAGCCTCCTGAATTCTGGAATCAGTTTAAGACTGACTTTGCCCCCGGTACCCATGTCAGAATCCATCCTCTGCTGGACTGGACTGAGACAAATATCTGGGAATATATAGAGAGGGAAAAGATTCCCACTGTTTCCCTTTATTATGATCAGGGAAGCGGAGAGCGGTATCGTTCTCTGGGATGCGGTCCCTGTACCCATCCAGTTAAATCTACAGCTAAGACTGTTCCTGAATTAATCAGAGAACTTAAAACAGGAAAATTCGCAAATATTGCAGAACGTTCAGGACGGGCTCAGGATAAGGAAGACGGCGGTGGTCTGGAAACTCTCAGAAGGGACGGGTACATGTGATGCAGCGTGAACAGATGAATATTGTATTCACCGGTCATGTAGACCATGGTAAGTCGACAGTTGTCGGACGGCTGCTCTCAGATACGGGAAGTCTGCCTGAAGGCAAACTGGAACAGATCCGCAAGGATTGTGAACGCAACTCCAAACCCTTTGAATATGCATTCCTGCTGGATGCCCTTAAGGATGAGCAGTCCCAGGGAATCACCATAGATGCTGCCAGGGTTTTCTTTAGTTCTGATCAACGGGACTATATTATTATTGATGCCCCGGGGCATATCGAGTTTTTAAAGAACATGATAACCGGTGCCGCCCGCGCGGAAGCAGCTTTTCTGGTTATTGATGCGGAAGAGGGAATTCAGGAGAATTCCCGTCGTCACGGTTATCTTCTCTCCATGCTGGGAATCCGGCAGGTCTGTGTTGTGGTCAACAAGATGGACCTCGTTGATTACAATCAGCAGGTTTATAACAAGATCGTGAGAAAATTCACACGTTTTCTTAAATCCATCAACCTTCATAATGTGGAGTTTGTTCCGGTCAGCGGTCGTGAAGGTGACAACGTCTACCATAGAATGGAAAAAATGAACTGGTTCAAGGGATATACGGTTCTGGAACTGCTGGATAAATTCAAAAAGGGTGAATCTCATGATAAGCTTCCCATGAGAATGCCTGTCACCGATATTTACAAGTTTACCAACTATGATGATAACCGCCGGATCATTGCCGGTACAGTTGAAACAGGTACTTTTAAACAGGGGGATGAAATCATTTTTTATCCATCTGGAAAAAAGAGTAAAATCAGCACCATTGAATCCTTTAATACCGAACCTCTGACACAGGCCACTGCCGGAATGGCAACGGGATTTACTATGGATGAGCAGATTTATCTCTCCAGAGGGGCTTTGGCCTGTCGTGTCGATGAAATGCCCCCCAAGGTGGGAAACTGCCTGAAAGTCAGTCTCTTCTGGCTGGGACGAGAACCTCTGGTTCCCGGCAAGGAGTACTATTTCAAGACAGGAACTTCGAAAGTAAGGTGTCAGCTGACAGAGATTACCAAGGTAATTGATGCCTCTTCACTGGATGCTCAGAGCAAAAAAGAAAAAGTTGAGCGTCACGAAGTGGCGGATTGTATTTTTACTCTGCAGAAAGCCATAGCCTTTGACCTTGTTATGGATCTGCCCCAGACCAGCCGTTTTGTCCTTGTAGATGAATATGAGATTGCAGGCGGCGGAATTATCCGGGATGTGGATGATCATCATCAGAATGAATATGGTGAAAAACTCATAAAGAGACAGCTGGAGTGGGAAAACGGTATTGTAACCGAGCTGGACAGGATGCAGCAGTACCAGCAGCGTCCTGCTCTTATCCTTGTTACAGGAGAACTGGGCGGCGGTAAGAAAGAGTTTGCCGAACAGCTTGAAAAGAAACTATTCACTCTTAAAAAGAATGTTTATTATCTGGGTTACAGAAGTTTAAAATACGGATTAGACTCTGACCTCCGAGATGGAAGGCAGTACCGGAGAACACAGGTTCTCAGGGAAGAGCATATCAGGAGAATCTCCGAAATATCCCATATCATGATGGATGCGGGAATGTTCTTCATTGTCAAAATTGACAATCTGACCTTTGAGGAGAGGGATATGATCCAGCTTCTGATCGGTTCCTCCAGACTCAAGATTATCTGGGTGGGTAAGAAAATAACAACAGATATAAGCCCTGACTGGCATGTAAAAAGACCTGAGGCTGTGATTGATCACATGGAAGAGGTCGATAAAATTATGGAAAACTGGGAACTTATGGGAGATATTACATGAGTGGAAAAAAAGACGGAAATCATTACAAGCTCAAGGCCATGTGTTGTAATAAAATTCTGGAAGATACGGGAACTCTCCTCAGTTGCCCTGACTGCACTGAACCTCATTTTCTGAGAGCCGATTACAGTGCAAAGAAGCTGGAAGCCGGCCCTCTGGAAGACGGGCTCTACAGATTTTCAGACTGGCTGCCTATTCAGAGAGAACTTTCAGGTTCTGCTTCTCCTGTTACATACAAGAGTGAGGTCCTGGCAGAAGCTCTGGGCATGACTGATCTGTGGATAACCTTTAACGGCTGGTGGCCTGAAAGAGGCGCCTATATGAGAACCGGGACCTTCAAAGAGTGTGAAGCCTACTCAGTATGTGCCCGTATCCCTTCAGATACAGGTAAAATCCTGGTAGTAGCCTCTGCGGGAAATACCGCCAGGGCCTTTATCAGGGTCTGTTCTGAAAACCACATACCTCTGGTTGTTGTGGTACCTGAAGATAATCTGAATGCTCTCTGGTCCGATGAAGGCCGTGCAGACTGTGTGAAAATTATCGCAGCCGAAACAGGTTCTGATTACTTTGATGCCATTGCTCTTTCAAATAAGCTCTGCGGAGGAGATAAGTTCTATCCCGAAGGGGGAGCCAAGAATCCTGCACGCCGGGACGGCATGGGAACAACAGTTCTTTCTGCAGCTACCGCCATGGGAAAACTTCCTGAGTATTATTTTCAGGCTGTGGGAAGCGGAACAGGGGCAATCGCCGCCTGGGAAGCTGCTCTGCGTTTGAAAGAAGACGGAAGCTATGGAAAAAATAATATGAAGCTGATGGTTTCTCAGAATGAGCCTTTTCAGATCATTTATGACAGCTGGAAAGCTGACAGCAGAGAACTTGTCCCTCTGCAGGATAATGAAGCCAGAGAGCAGGCTCATATAATCAATGCCAAGGTACTTTCAAATAGAAAGCCTCCTTATTCTCTGCCCGGAGGTCTTTATGACGCTCTGAAAGAGACCAGGGGAGATGTTTTTCTGGCTGATAACAAAGAGGCTGCCGACGCGGGAGCACTCTTTCTGGAGAAGGAAGGTATTGATGTATCACCTGCCGCAGCTGTGGCTGTAGCCTCTCTGATCAAGTCCCTTAAAGAGGGAAAGGTAGATAAGGATGCCGCTGTGATGCTTAATATCACCGGGGGCGGTACGGAACTCTTTAAGAACGAGCACACTACAGGCCCTTCAACGGCTGATCTTGTCTTTTCTACAGATGTAGAGGCCTCTGAGCTTATTGATAAAGTTGAAAAACTGTTTTAATCTCTGCAACTGGAAAAAACAGAATTCGGAAATGAGTAATGTATTAAGGCCTCCGGGCCTTCTGAAAAAGAAAAAACAGGACACAAGAAGTCTTGATAGCTTAAGGAGACACAAATGAGTGTAGATATTTTTGATAAATGTAAAACTGATGCCGGTTATTTCGGATATTACAGAAAAGCAGGGGACAGGGATCTGACAAGACCCACAATGGACCCCATGCCCGGAAAAACAATGCAGTACAACGGTGAAGAAGTTGTTATGTGGTCCGTTAACAATTACATCGGCCTGGCAGAAAATGAAGAAATTAAAGCTGCTGCTGCAGAAGCTCTGCAGGAATTCGGAACCAGTTCCCCCATGGGTTCCAGAATGATGAGCGGAAATACACAGCATCATCAGGATCTTGAACAAAGACTGGCTGATTGGTCTCAGAAGGAAGCTGCTTACCTCTTCAACTTCGGTTATATGGGTGTTCTTGGCATTGTTTCTTCTCTCTGTGGTCCTAAAGACACAATTGTTGTAGATAAGCTGGCTCATGCCTGTATTCTCGATGCTGCCGGAATGGCCAAGGCATCAGGTGCAACAATCCGCTATTTCAAACACAATAATATGAAGGACCTGGAAAGCGTTCTCAAACAGGTAAACGCCAAAAGAGAAGGCGGGGTTATGATCCTTATCGAAGGTGTTTACGGTATGACCGGAGACCTGGCGGATCTTCCCGGTATCTGTGAACTTAAAGAAAAATACGAAGCCCGTCTTTTTATTGATGATGCCCATGGTGTTGGTGTTATTGGAGAAAAAGGCCGTGGTGCCGGTGATTTTTTCGGTGTTCAGGATAAGATTGACCTCTATTTCGGTACATTTGCCAAAGCCTTTGCTTCCATCGGAGGCTTTGTGGCTGCCGACCAGGATGTCGTAGACTGGATCGCCTATAATGCCAGAACTCAGGTATTTGCCAAGAGCCTTCCCATGGTCTATGTAAAGACCATTGATAGGGCTCTGGACTTTGTGATTGATGGTGATGATAGACGAAAGAAAATGTGGGATAATTCCAACAAACTTAAGGCTGGACTCAAAGAGCTGGGATACTATATCGGCCCCGGTGAATCTCCCATATGTTCCGTATTTACACCCACAGGAAGTGATGATGTGAACGGTGTAGGTGTGAAGATGGTTAAGTATCTCCGTGAGAACAAAATCTTCGTTACAGCCGTTGTCTACCCTGTAATTCCTCCTGGACTCTGTATGTTCAGAATGATTCCTACCACATCCCATACGGATGTGGAAATAAACAGAACAATTGAAGTTTTTGCAGCCATGAAGAAAGATCTCGGACTTCAGGATTCTGTGAATGGTGAAGATATCTCAAAAATAAACAAAGTTTACAGAAACATCAAAGGCTGATATGAAGGATAAAATCCCGGGCTGGCAGAAAGAGCTGGCCGGCTTGGGCCCCCGGGATATTTTAGCCTGGGCCCTTGCTACCTTTGCACAGGACAGGGTCATGCAGTCCTCCAGTCTCGGACTGGAGGATATGGTCATTACTGATATGATCCGTAAAATCTCGATGGACTGCGGTATCTTTACTCTTGATACGGGACGTCTGTTTCAGGAGAGCTATGATCTTCTGGAAGAGGCCCGGATCAAATGGAAAAAGCCTTTTACCGTGTATTTTCCCGAAAAGGATGCGGTGGAGGAACTTGTTGGTACTAAAGGTCCCAACTCCTTCTATTACAGTCTGGAAAACAGAAAAGAGTGCTGCCGTATCCGTAAGATCGATCCTCTCAAAGGGGCCTTAAGCGGTCTTGATGCCTGGATTTGCGGACTCAGACGGGATCAGTCTGTGACCAGAGCTTCTGTTGAACCGGTTGAGTGGGATGAGGCCTTCGGTCTTGTTAAAATCAATCCCCTGGCTCACTGGTCCGAAGAGAAGTGTAAAGAGTATATAGAAGAGAATTCTGTCCCCGTCCACGCCCTGCATAAAAAGGGTTTTCCCTCAATCGGATGTGCTCCCTGTACGAGAGCTGTCAACGAGGGGGAGGATATCCGAAGCGGCCGCTGGTGGTGGGAACATCCTGAAAGTAAGGAGTGCGGTCTGCACAAAAAAGACTGATTAACTCCCTGTTTCTCAAAGAGCTCTAATGAAAAGTCCGGTTTCTACCGGGCTTTTTTTTTTGCTTCAAGTCTGTGATTCCGGCTGGAAAGCATAGTGAATATCCCTCAAATTGACTGGTGTTTTTGTACTATTTACCCATTTTCCTCTTTTCAGATCTGAAAAAAGACTATATTGTATAATAACTAAATTGACACATATACCAAATGTGTCAATAAAAATGGAGGCATAATGGATCTGAAAACCTTCCGTAAATATTACAGCACTATGGTAACTGCCCGTGAAATGGATCTGCTGGAGCAAAGCTATACCGGAAGAGGTGAGGCTTTTTTCCATGTTTCCGGAGCCGGCCATGAAGCAACAGCCCTTCTGGAAGATGCACTTGGTCCTCAGGACTGGCTTCACTGCCATTACCGTGATAAAGCACTTATGCTGGCAAGAGGAATATCTCCCGAGATGTTCTTTATGTCACTTTTCAATAAAGACGGCGCCCATTCAAAGGGACGTCAGATGAACGCTCATATGAGTGATCCTTCTAACAATATCCTGAGTCTTGCTGGTCCCGTGGGAAACGCTGCTCTTCAGTCTGCAGGTGTGGCAGAAGCCGTAAAAGACAATTCGGATAAACCTATTGTCCTTCTAGGTCTGGGTGACGGTATGACACAGCAGGGCGAAGTCCTTGAAGCTGTGGCCCATGCAGTCCGTAAAACACTTCCTGTCCTTTTCTTTATACAAGATAACAGTTATGCAATTTCTACAAAAACCGAAGGAAATACTTTCTTTTCAAGACCCGATGGGCCTGCAGATGATTTCTATGGAATACCTATCATCCGCCTTGATGGACGCCATCCGGAAGATCTTCCAGAAGCCTTTGAGAGTATTGTCACCGGGATGAGGGAAGATCGAAAACCGAGGATTGTTGTTTTCAAAGTTGATCGACTGCACAGTCATACAAATGCGGATGATCACAGAGTCTACCGCAGCGAGAGTGAAATACAGGAACTCCAGGAGACCGGTGATCCAATCATACATCTGGGGAACTGGCTGGTTGAGCAGGGTGTTCCTGCCGCAGAGCTGGATGCCGAGGTAGAAGAGATTCGATCCGGTCTTAGAGACTCTGCCAGAAGAGCGCAGTATTCTGCGGATCCCGAGCCCGTTTTTTCAGCTAAAAAAGAACTTCCTTCTCATTTGAGTGATCCTGAACAGGAATACAGAGGAACTCCCGGTAAGGAAGCCCTTACCATGATTGAGGCTCTCCGTGAAACATTTCGCTTTCATCTGGATAGAAATGCAGCCGTGGAACTCCTGGGTCAAGACCTGGAAGATCCCAAGGGAGATGTCTTCGGTATCACAAAGACTCTCAGTAAACAATTCCCGGGGCGTGTTGAAAACAGCCCTCTTGCAGAAGCCTCTATTGTCGGTCTCTCTGTAGGGCGCGCTCTTGCGGGTAAACACCCCGTTGCCTTTCTCCAGTTTGCCGACTTCCTCCCCATTGCCTATAATCAGCTCTGGGCTGATATGGGAAGTATGTTCTGGAGAACAGATGGCGGTTGGAACTGCCCAATGATTGTTATGGTATCCTGCGGAGGCTATAAGCCGGGACTCGGTCCCTTCCATGCCTCCAGTATGGAAGCTGTAGCGGCTCATATTCCCGGAGTGGATGTGGTTATGCCCTCTACCGCCGGTGATGCTGCAGGACTTCTTAATGCCGCATTTGAATCCAAAAGACCTACAATATTTTTCTATCCCAAGGTCTGTCTGAATGAAGCACTGGGAAAAACCAGTGCGGATGTTTCCCGTCAGCTGGTACCCCTCGGAGTAGCCAGAAAGCTGAGAGAAGGGGAGCATATCTCATTTGTAAGTTATGGCAATCCCATAAAACTCTGTATGAAAGCTGCAGAAGATCTGGAACATCATGGTGTCAGCTCGGATGTAATTGATCTGCGTTCCATCTCTCCATGGGATAGAGATACAGTCATCGCTTCCGCCGAGAAGACCGGAAGGGTTATTGTTGTTCACGAGGAGAACAAAACAGCTTCTATGTCTTCTGAGATTGCTGCTGAACTTGCTGAATATGTAAGCCGTCCTCTTCAGATACGCCGTATTGTGCGGGAAGACACACATGTACCCTGTAACTTTGATAATCAGCTTGAAGTTCTGCCCTCTTATCAGAGGATTCTGGAAGCAGCCGTTGAGCTGCTGGGTGGTCGCATCAGCTGGAAAAAAGAAGAGGCCGCGGCCAGGGGTGAGTTTCTTGTTGAGATTATCGGAACCAGTCCTGCTGATGAAACCGCAACAATCATTGAGTGGAAGATTCAGAAGGGAGATAATATTACAGAAGGTCAGCTGATTGCAGATTTTGAAGCCGATAAGGCCGCTGCAGAGTTGAAATCACCTGTAAGCGGTGTGGTTGAAGAGCTGCTCCTGGAAGAGGGAGAGGCCGTTGAAATAGGTACTCCCGCCGTTAAGGTAAAAACAGAAGATTCCGCCGAAGTCCTTTTGAAACCCAAGACTAAGGAAACCCCCGGAAAGCCTCTTATTTCAGGACTTAAACCGGAAGCATTACAAAAATTATCTGTACAGACTGCAGTGTCGGGGGACAGACGTCCCTGGATTCTGGATGTTGAAGGTGTACAGGGAAGTCGAAAAGTAAGTAATGAAGAGATTATGAAGTCCTGTCCCGGCTGGGAAGAGGGCGAAATACTTAAGATGACCGGTATCGAGAGCCGTAACTGGATAGCCGAAGGTGAAGATATTATTTCACTTTCAGAAAAGGCCGCAAAGACAGTTCTTGAAAGAAATAATCTCGGCCTTGATGATCTGAGCCTTATCATTGTGAGCTCGGGGACTCCCGGACAGTTGACTCCATCACTGGCTGCCAGGATTCAGCATACCCTCAGACCCGAGGGGAAGAGGGGAATTTACTGTCCCGCCTTTGATATAAACGCAGCCTGTTCGGGTTATCTATATGCTCTGCAGAGTGCCTGGGACTTCTTGAACAGCCGTCCCGACGGAGTCATTCTTGTGATTACCGCAGAAGTTCTCTCTCCTCTGGTTGATCCTGCAGATAAATCGACTTCTCCCATTTTCGGAGATGCGGCTACAGCAAGTATTATAACCGGTTCAGAGAGTCCTTTGAAAGGTAAAGCCAGGGTCTACCGCCCTGTGACTGCCGCGGCCGGGGAACCTGGAAAGATCCTTACGGTTCCTGCAGATCCTGCTCAGAAAATCTTTATGCATGGACCCAAAGTCTACCTTGAAGCCGTTCATAATATGATTGCTTTATTGAATGATGCCTGTGTTCAGGACGATATCAAGGTCGAAGATCTTGATCTGATAGTTCCTCATCAGGCAAATCAGAGGATCATAAACGCTGTGAAGCAGAGATTAAAACTCCCTGACGATCAGGTTTACAGCCAGATCAGACACAGAGGGAATACATCATCCTGTACTATACCTCTCTGTCTTGAGAGTCTGTTTAAAGAATCCAGAGGAGGGCAGACATTCGGACTGACTGCCTTTGGCGGCGGATTTACTTCTGCCGGTGCTCTGGTAGAAATATTATAAATAAATAGCCCCCGGAGTCTGCTGACCCGGGGGGCTGATTTTTTTATGTTAACGCAATTCAGTCCCTGATTCTTCCAAGGCCGAGAAGTTTCATAATCCAGTCAGCAAGAGGCTTGGCAGGATTTCTTCCTTTCAGGTTTAAATACCAGTTTATTTTTTTCATGATAGGAACCTTGTGGGTTTCAACGAATTCCAGAAGAGTACCATCGGGATCCTCAATATAAGTGAAACGGCCTGCGGCCTCTCCCATATCAAAAGAACTTTCACTGTCTACGGTAAAAGGATATCCTGCATCAGCCAGAGTCTTACCCAGATCATTCATTCCGTTTATATCAAAACAGAGGTGGATAAATCCGGCATCACCCCAGTAGCGGTCTTTAAAAATCTGCTCACCTTTTCTATCCAGCGACTGAATCAGTTCAATAACACTGTCTCCGAATACACGGGAGAAGGCCCCCTGTCTCTTATCCTTATGACTGAGTAGAACTCTTCTGAATTTCTGATCTCCTCCGGGCAATCCATGAAGATCTTTAAAAGTACCGCTTTCATCACAGAGAACAGTATCATAACCAAGGAGCTCATAGAGAGGCACTACCTTATCAATATCACTGACACCAACAACGGCACCAAAGGGACCTCCGGTCAGAGCTGCTTTACTCATGAAGAAATCTTTTCTTTCACACATTTCAAAGATATTTCCCCAGGGGTCTTTCACATGAAAGTGGAGATGTCCTGCAGGATCTTTCTGGAGTTCGGTCAGTATCTCGACGCCCTCTTTTTTATAATATTCGAGGCAGGCTTTCGCATCGGGAGTCTTGATCTTACCTATCTGTATTCCAAGATCTCCAATGGTCAAGGCTTCCGCGGGGTATGCTGTTACACGGCTGGTATACTGCCATATTTCAAACCCGCTGCCTCCCTTAAGGTTCAGAGCCAGCGCTGCATCTCTGGACTGGACTTTTTTACCGGTATACTGAGTCATCAGAGGAGCATCTGCCGCCTCCTGAAATATTGGAACATCCATACCAAAAAACTTTCTATACCATTTCCATGCATCTTCTTTACTTCTGACACCAACTCCAAGCTGTTGGATTCCACTTATTAAATACGCCATTTTTTCATTCCTCTTTTGCTGTTGTAATAGAGTCTTATTTTATCCCCGACCATTCAGCCAGGCAAATTAAAATACCATAATATTTTTCAGAGTCCTGATTTTTCCCGGTAAATTCAGAAGAATCACTCTCCAGTGATCGGCAATATGCTTTCTTGATATATATGTAGAAAGGAATAGGGCTGCAAAGGAAAGATTGATAACAATCTTGATGAAAATACTGTCAGCCTGAAATACCGGAAAGATTCCTATTATCAGGCTCAGAGCAGGGTAGAGGAGAATTATACTATCTATGATTATTGTTAGATCATGCCGGTATTCCTGCCAGCTTCTGGTCCGGGAATCACCATCCCGTGGAGTGGGCTTTTCTTTCATTATTATAAATCCCTGCTGTAAAGAGGATACATTGAGTCGGTCTATTTGAACAGGGAATTACTGATGATTTGTAATTATTTGAGAGAAAAAAGCCGGGGAGGGAATTAGTCGATTTCCCTGTCCTGAAAACTTCCAAGGTATTCACTGAATATCTGCTTGTAGGTTTCAAAGCTTTCGGAGTGAACCATTCTGTTTCGGGCTTCAGAAGATCCGGGTAGTCCCTTGGTATAGGCACAAAGCTGTTTTTTCATCTCATTGACTGCTGTCCGTTCATCCTTGTAATGCACGGCCAGTTCAAGCTGTCTGAAGGCGGTCTGCATCTTTTCCATTGGAGTAGGGGGAGGCAAAATCTCAGATGTTGTCAGCAGATGTTTCGTCTCTCTGAAAAGAAAGGGGTTGCCGATAACACCTCTTGCCAGCATTACACCGTCTATACCGGTCTCCTCCAGCATATCTCTGATGTTTTCAGCCGTAAAAAGATCGCCGGAACCCAGTACGGGCAGGTCTCCCAGCTCTTTTTTAAGTCTGCTCAAATGGCTCCAGTCCGCAGTGCCGCCGTAGGCCTGTTTTTTAGTCCGGGCATGCATGGTTACCACTGCAGCTCCTGCTTTTACAGCTTTTTCTGCAACATCGAGGTAGTTGAGGGACTGAGCATCCCAGCCTGTGCGGATTTTTACCGTAATGGGGATATCTGTGTTGTCTTTCATTGCTCTGACGATGTCATAAACCCTGTCGGGATTGCGCATAAGGTCAGAACCGGCTCCGGATTTTATGATTTTGGGGACTGGACAGCCGCAGTTCAGATCAATAAGGACCGGTTTGCGCTGTGCAACCATTTTGACAGCTTCACCGGCTGCAGCCGCAGTACCTGAAAATATCTGCACGGCATATATCTTCTCTGCATCCGCCTGTTTGAGGAGTTCTTCGGTTTTTCCGTTGCCCCGTACAAGGGCTTCACAGGAGACCATCTCCGTGTAACAGAGATCGGCACCGTTCTCTATGCAGACAGTGCGAAAAGCTCTGTCCGTATAACCTGCCAGGGGAGCGGCAAAGAGATTCCCCTCCAGTTTGAGATTTCCAATCTGGAGGGGTCTATAAAGGGAATGAGCCCTGCTCATGAGAGTCCGAACAAGGTCCTTGCATTTTCGTAGAGAGCCTCATATACCTCTTCTTCCGGTTCTTCACGGAGTGAGGCTACAAATTCGGCAGTAGAAGGCAGGTAGATAGGTTTGTTTCTTTTTCCCCTGAAAGCTGCGGGAACCATAAAGGGTGCCTCACTTTCAATGACAATTCTGTCCAGAGGGAGATAACGTACTGTATCGTGCAGGTTTCTGGCATTTCTGTATGTTACATTTCCAGCAAAGGAGAAGTACATATTGTCATGTCTGTCCAGGATCTTTTTGGCATATTCCCAGTCCTCGGAATAGCAGTGGAGTACACCGCCTTTTGAGGGCATCCGGGTGCTTAGAATCTCCTGAATATCCTTACCGGCATTCCGGTTATGAATAATAACAGGAACATCGTTCTGATCGGCCATCTCAAGCTGGGCAATAAAGAGCTCTACCTGTGAACTCTTGTCACCGAACTTTCTATAGTAATCCAGACCTGTTTCTCCCAGAGCGACGACGTTATCCATGGCCAGACCTTCAGAGATCTTCTGTTCCCAGTCGGGACCGGGGTTCTGAACTTCCGAGGGAGATACACCGATGGCGAAAACTACATTGGAGGCGGAGGTCAGATTATTATAAAGATCAAAGAAGTCGTAAAGGTTATTACAGATGCTCATGATATATGAGACATTTTCCTGCCTTGCTTCCTGAGTTATAATCAACTGTTCTATCGGATCTTCGTGAATTAACCCGATGTGGGCGTGAGTATCAAAATACTGCATGTTATTACCGCTTTAAAATAGGATGTATGATACAAATCCGGATATCCTTATCAGAATATCCATAAAAAGATAGCTGATCAGTACCGGATTGCCTTTAAGGATGATTAGTGAAAAATCATACTTGTTATCTGTTATTATTAGACCATATTAAAAACAAAAACAAGGAAAAAATGAAAAACTGGGCTTAAAATCCCTGATATAGGGGAAAATCGGCTATTTTTTTCTATTGTTTATACTGATTTTCGGCGGTATAATACAATTTATTCATGTCCTCAGGGTAATTCTGGGCCTGGAAACAGGCGTTTCAGACTTGTCTTGTGCTTCAGAAACGGTGTACATTGGACGATAAGTTATATATAGGCAAATAAAGGAGTAGCGGTGGCTGGGAAAAAAAGGATGCGAACATCCGGTACCGGGTCTACTACGGGTGGTTCAGCTCTTATGGGGCGTTTCGGCCGGGCAGGCAGACAGAAACTGACAATAATGCTCATTCCCCACTCTGAGAAGAGGGTTTTCAATTTCCAGATTTCCATTCTGGCACTGAGTTTTATAAGCATACTTCTTATTTCCCTGGTTGTTACCTTTGTATGGCTTACAGCTGATTTTTCGGGTACAAATGACCTCCTGGCATCCCGTTCAAAGGATCTTGAACATTCTGAAGCCAGTCTTGAGGTTCTGCGTAATGAAGTTAATCAACTCATCAGTTCAACAGAAACATTTCAGAAAACGCTCTCCGGTACTCTTGATACTCTGGGTGTGGAGTCTGCAAAACGTGATACTGTTTCCAACCGCAGCGGTGACTTGACTACCTTTTTTAATGTCGAATCCTCGGATGACGGATCTTTAAGTGAGACCGTAGAAATTCAGAAGCTGAAAACTGCATTGGATCAGTCAGTTTCATCGCTGGATGAAATCGGTCAAATCTTAAGCAGTCAGAAGAGTCTTCTTTCTGATATTCCCACTATGTGGCCTCTTAAGGGTGTACAGGGATATGTTACAGCTGTTTTCGGTCCTTCAATTCATCCCTTTTCCGGTCAATGGTACCTTCATAAGGGTGTGGATATTGCATACGGCTACGGTGTTCCTATTATTGCTACTGCCAATGGTAAAGTCCTTGAGCAGGATTATGATGAAGGGTATGGAAATTTTGTTGTTGTCAGGCACAAGTACGGTTTCTATACCAAATACGGACATATGCAGAGAACCTATGTTCGTCCCGGGCAGGAAATAAGTCAGGGTGATGTTATCGGTACAATGGGTAATACCGGTCTTTCAACGGGACCTCACCTCCATTATGAAGTACGAATCGGCTCACAGGTTGTTGATCCGGTCAAATATATAAATATGACTGATAATCATGATATTTTTACCAGGGTTACCAGGAACCTTCAGAAATACAAATAATTCCATGACTACATATTCAGCAGACTCAGCAAACGAAGAAGAGATTCTCTTTTTCTCATACGGGATGTTTTGTTTTTTTGAGAATCGGGTTAGAATGTCTGTGAATTTGAATAAAAGGGCTGATTGATGAGTGATTATATAAAAAACCATTCCTTTATAAATTCTATCATAGGAGAGGGGACCAAATTCAGCGGAGAGCTGGTTTTAAATGGACTCCTCCGTATTGACGGGGATTTTTCAGGAAGTATAAATACCAGCGGAAAGGTTCTTGTCGGAAAAACAGGGCGTGCTGAATGTAATATTATTGCCAGTACGGCTGTTGTAGGAGGAGTTGTTCATGGAAACATCTTTTCCTCAGGCAAGGTTGTTATCCTTGCAACCGGTATGGTTATAGGCAATATACATGCAGAGAAACTGATCGTGGAAGAGGGAGTTCTTCTTCACGGAAGCTGTATTATAAAAGGTGAATCTGTGGAACAGGAGAAAGTTCCTGTCCCTGCCGGCGGTTCAAGCTATTCACTGGACTGGCAGAATGAAGCACAGGAGTCCGGGGAGAACAGCTGATGGATAAACTGGGGATTCTAGGCAGTACTCTTGTCCCCGGGGGCTCCAAACGCAAAGAAAAGAGGGTTGAGGAGAAAAAGAAAGCTTCCTCTCTTAACTTTAAAGGACATGTCCGTGATAAGGAAGATGTCCTTCCCGTTGAATCAGCTGCCCTTACAGAGGGACTGACGGGCCTTGAGAAGGCCGAAGATCTTCTTGATGATGTCTATCAGCTCGGTGAAGAGCTGAAGCAGGATGCTAATCTTGCAACTCTCAAAAAATACAAGTCCGCTGTTCGTAAATTCTATAAATATGTTGTTACACGCAGTCTGGAAGCCGCTCAGGTTGATGGACGACTGAATCCAAAAACGATGAGCCGTAAACAGTACACATTGATTGCGGTTGTGGATGAACGGCTTGAAAAACTGGGTGCCGCCGTACTGCGGAACCAGAAAGAACAGCTGGATATGCTGAAAAAAATTGATGAAATTTATGGTATACTTGTCGATCTGAAACGATGACAATGTAACCCTTAGGTCTCGAGTAAATAAAGCGTCAAGACGGAAAGTCTTGATAGAATTAGGAGTTCAAAAATGGGATCGGATAAGGACAAGAATAAGGATCACCACAAAGGCGCAGCAGCGCTGGATATAAAGAATTACCCCGATGGTCTTTTCAGGGCCAAAATTATTCATTCAAGTGAGACTGAAGTCTGTCAGCCTCCTCAGGGTGAGACCCTGAAAGATGGAGAGAAGATTATTATCAAGACTCGTTACGGGAATGATATGGTCAAAATTCTGGGGGGATTAACGGATCTTTCGCATATACGTAAAGGTGATATCCGTTCTGTTGTAAGAAGGGTCAGCGAAGATGATCTGAAAAAAGCAGAGTCTTATATCAAGAAGGAAGAGGAAGCTTTTAAGGTCTGCCGTGAGAAAATTGATAAACATAAACTGGATATGGCTCTGGTTTCATCACATTATCTGCTTGATGAGCCCAAGGTTATGTTCTTTTTCACAGCCGAAAACAGAATTGACTTCAGGGAACTGGTTAAAGATCTGGTTTCTATTTTCAAAATGCGGATTGAACTCCGTCAGATCGGTGTTCGTGATGAATCTCGGGTACTGGGTGGACTGGGAGTCTGCGGCAGGGAATACTGTTGTCATAGTCTGACTGACCATCTGAGTCCTGTTTCCATTAAAATGGCCAAGGAACAGAACTTGTCTCTCAACTCCATGAAAATTTCAGGACCATGTGGAAGACTGCTGTGCTGTCTCTCCTATGAATATGACTATTATCAGGAAGAAAAGAGAAAACTTCCCAATGAGGGTGCAAGGATCAGCTGGGATGGAAGCAGCTTCAAAGTAATTGAAGTGAACATCTTTTCCAAGCGGATTAGGTTGATCGGAAGTGACGGCAGGATGCTGGACCTGGGAACCACTGAAATTTCCTATAATAAGGAAAGTCGCAGCTGGGACTTAAATCCTTTAGAAATTTAAGCTTATCTTGTTGACAGTCAATTCAAATCTCTGTTAATATCCATCTGCTAACGAGTTAAGGCCCTTAGGTCCTGAGCTTGAAAAAAATCGGAATGAATTACTCATTCCGGTATAATAGGAGTCAAAAATGGCAGGAGTTAGTAAGAACGCCCGTATCGGATCTGGTACACATAAGTTTGTCCATGCCGAAGACGGCGGCGAAATCAAAATGAAGTCTATTTTTCAGAATGGACGGATGAAACATGTTGCTGAATGCGAAAAATGTAAACGTCAGGAAAGAAGACCCAGCGATTTCATTTTAGAGTAAGTAGTAACCAAATGATTGGCAGAGGGAGTTTCCATCCGGGCAGTTTGTCTGTGAAGGATAACGAAAGGTTATTTCTGTCAGTTAAAAAAAACTAAACCAGGAGGTAGTATAAGTGCCAAATTCACTTGATGCTGCAAAGAGACATCGTCAGAATCTCAAAGCCAGAGCACACAATCGTACTATCCGGAGTACTGTAAGAACCAGTGTTAAAGCATTCGAAATGGCAGTTGAGGCTAAAGATAAAGCCAAGGCTGAAGTTACTTATGCTCAGTTTGTTAAACTGATTGATACTGCAACAGGAAAGGGATTGTATCACAAGAATATGACCGCAAGAAAGAAGTCCAGACTTCACAAAGCTCTTGCAGCAATGGCTTAACGATAACGATCAAATCCTAATTATTTAGAGAAGAGATATGTCAGAAATAAAGCTAACAAAAGCTGAGATAATTGAGCATATTTATGACAATTCATCAATCAGCCGAAAAGATATTCACAATGTGATTGATTCTTTTTTTGAAGAAATAAAAGAAGCTCTGGAAGATGACAGAGTTGTTGAGCTTAGAGGATTCGGAACCTTTGAAATTCGGACCAGAAAAGGTCGGGAGAAAGCCAGAAACCCTAAAACCGGAGAAATCGTGCCTGTTGAAAGTCACGGTGTAACAGTTTTCAGGCCTGGTAAAGAACTGAAAAAACTGGCCTGGCCCCTGCGAAAGTAGGTTGGACAGGGCTTAGATATAGCCTCAGCCGGCATAGCTTTCCATGAGAAAGTTCATACCGATTGATATTTCAAGTAGATCCCGGCATGACCGGGAGCATGAAGGACGCCTTACGGGGCGTTCTTTTTTTTTACTTTGCTTATCCTACCGGAGCCTAGTCCTTAGGGACTAAAGGTCAATTGACAATCCTCATAAGAAGTAGGAGAATAAGGGCAGGGACAAAAATAGTCTGGAGGAAGAGTATGATCTCTGATACAAAAAGAGAAGTGCTTGGTCTTTTTAGTGAAGGCCGTGAACTCTATAAGGGCAGACACTTTTCTGATGCCATGGGTAAATTTGCCGATGCTCTCAAGCTTGATCAGGAGGACGGTCCCTCAAAAGTCTATTATGCCAGGTGCAAAATGTATCTGGATAATCCCCCGCCTCCCGAGTGGGACGGTGTATTTGTAATGACAACTAAATAGGAATATCAAAATATTATGGCACCATCTTTAAAGGATATTGAATCCATTTCAACAATTCTAGGAAATGAAACCGTCTTCAAAGGGACTATGAAGTTTACCAAACCCCTTAAAATTGATGGAAAATATGAAGGACGTATTGAATCAGAAGGTTTTCTCTATATTGAGGAAGGCGCAGAGGTACGTGCAGATATACAGGTTGGCTCCATTGTTATAGGCGGCGTTGTCTACGGTGATATTGAAGCCTCAGAAAAACTGGAAATGCTCTCAACAGGGCAGGTCATAGGTAATATCAGAACTGCCAAGCTTAAGATTGCAGACGGAGTCCGTTTTGAGGGAAAGTGCGATATGATTAGTGATCCCGAATCAATTGATGTTTTTTCAGCACCTGTCACCCAGCTCAAACAAGATCATAATGAGCTTTGAAAAATTAAGCATACCTCTTCTTGATCTCTGTCGTCGTAATAAACTTACGCTGGTGACTGCTGAGTCCTGCACAGGCGGTCTTATTGCCGCTGCCCTTACTGATATTGCAGGAAGCTCCGACGTCGTGTGGGGCGGCTTTGTAAGCTATGCCGATGAAGCAAAGACCCGACTACTGGATGTACCGGCCTCTCTTATTGAAGAGAACGGGGCAGTTTCGGAAGAAGTTGTCCATGCAATGGTTGTCGGCGCATTGAAAAACAGCACAGCCGATCTGGCAGTTGCTGTTTCGGGTATTGCAGGTCCCGGTGGCGGAAGCCCTGAGAAACCAGTCGGTACCGTCTGGATAGCTGCCGGACTTAAAAATAAATCCATTAATGCGGAACTCTGTCATTTTTCAGGAAGTCGTTCCCAGATAAGAAAGGAAACAGTTAACAGAGCCCTGCAGTTATGTGAAAAAGCTATTTTGTCTTAATCCTCCCTTGACAGTGACATCAGCTGATAATATATTGGAAATATAGAACGGTATGCCCCCCAGGCGGGAACAATCCCTTAGCAAGTCTGAATCTTCACTTTTAATCCTTAATACAAGAAAAAATTTTGAAGAAATTGACATATTAGTTATTAATCAAAACTACGTTGGAGAATTTATGGCGATAATCCGGAAGAATCTGGACAATCCTCAGGTAGAGAATGCGGTTTCCGAAACTGCTGATACTCAGAAGGAACTTGATCTGGGGAACGGATCTGATACAGTTGCAGAAGCTTCTGTAGAAAAAAAAGCTAAAGAAAGCAAAACAATTACTGTTAAAAAAACAGCAGTCAGAAAACGCGCTGTCGTAAAAAAGAAAGCTAAGGTCAGCAGTGAAGATGGTGACAGTACTTCAGATAGTAATGAAGAGAGTCCGACTGTTAAGAGAGTCCGGAAGAAGGCTTTACTTGAAAAACCCGCAGCCGAGTCAGCAGAAATATCAGTAGATACTGAAAAACCTGCAGCCGAGTCAGAAGGAAAATCAGTAGATACTGAAAAACCTAAAGATAAACCTTCTGATGAAGGAGCTGCTGATAAAGCAGGAAATACTTCAGCGGCAGAGGTAAGTACTGATGCATCGGAACAGACTTCCGGTATAAGTGAAAAACCTGCAGAAGTATCATCTGATGTTCCCGCAGCCAAAGGCTCTTCTGAAGAACCGAACAAAAGAGACGATAATTCCAGAGACGATAATTCCAGGAATGATAACTCCAGGAACGATAATTCCAGGAACGATAACTCCAGGAATGATAACTCCAGGAATGATAACTCCAGGAATGATAACTCCAGGAACGATAACTCCAGGAATGATAACTCCAGGAATGATAACTCCAGGAATGATAACTCAAGTAGAAGGAATAATTCATTCAATAAGAGAAAAACTGGTAAGAACAGACGGAATGATTCACCAAGGCAGATGAAAAATCAGCCTCTGCCCACCGCAGATCAGCCCACTCTGACTATCAATGATCTCTCTATAATGACAATGCCCGACCTGAGAACCTTTGCCGACAATTTGGAAATTGAAAGAGAAGATCTTATCACTCTGAAGAAGCAGGAAGTTATTTTTACAATACTTAAGTTCCATATTGAAAACCGAAATGGGGTTATATATGCTTATGGAGCTCTTGAGATACTTCCTGACGGATATGGATTTCTCCGTTCTCCTCAGAACTCATATCTACCCGGCAGTGATGACATCTACATCTCTCCCTCTCAGATCAGACTTTTCAACCTGAAGACAGGTGATACAGTATATGGTCAGATCCGTTCTCCCAAGGAAGGAGAGCGCTTCTTTGCCATGCTGAGGGTCGTCAATGTAAACTTTGATGAACCCGATGTGGCCCAGTCAAGAGTCTCTTTTGAGAACCTTACCCCCCTGTATCCTACAAAACGTCTGAATATGGAAACCAAGATTCCAGATCCTTCTACCAGAATGATCAACCTGTTCTGTCCTATCGGATTGGGGCAGAGAGGGCTTATTGTTTCACCTCCCCGATCTGGTAAAACAATGATTCTTCAGAAGATAGCCAATGCCATTACGGAAAATCATCCCGAAGTTCAGCTTATTGTTCTACTTATTGATGAGCGTCCTGAAGAAGTAACGGATATGCAGCGAGGTGTTCAGGGAGAAGTAATCGCATCAACCTTTGATGAACAGTCCAGCAGGCATGTACAGGTTGCCGAAATGGTACTGGAAAAAGCCAGACGTCTTGTTGAGCATAAGAAGGATGTTGTTATTCTTCTGGACTCTATCACCAGACTGGCCCGTGCCTATAACCAGACTGTCCCTACATCAGGAAAGATCCTTTCCGGTGGTGTGGATTCCAATGCCCTGCATAAGCCAAAACGCTTTTTCGGTGCTGCCCGTAATATTGAAAACGGAGGGAGCCTGACCATTGTGGCCACAGCCCTGATTGAAACAGGAAGCCGCATGGATGAGGTTATCTTTGAAGAATTCAAGGGTACCGGTAATATGGAGCTTATTCTGGATAGAAAACTGGCCGACAAGAGAGTCTTTCCGGCCATCAATATAAAGAAATCTGCTACCAGAAAAGAAGATTTGCTTCTTACAAATGAAGAACTTAATAAGATGTGGCTCCTCAGAAAAGTCATGAGTCCCATGGATGATATGGAATGTACTGAAATGATAGTTGACAAGATGAGGAAAACCAAGAATAATGAGGCGTTCTTAAAGTCGATGAATTCGGCATAGGACAATTTAGGCTCTTTGAAACGGAGAGCCGACGGAGGACAATTAGTTATGAAAGAAGGAATTCATCCCAAATATGTGGATGCCACTGTAAAGTGCGCCTGCGGAAACGTTATTGAGACCCGTTCTACCCATGGTGATATGGAAGTTGAAATTTGCAGCTCCTGCCACCCTTTTTACACAGGAAAACAGAAACTGGTAGATACCGCTGGTCGTGTTGAAAGATTCAACAAAAAATACGGAATTAAGAGCAAAGACTGATCTATTCAGATTTGTGATTGAAGAACCGCTCGAAAGAGCGGTTTTTTTTATGCCCTGACAACTGTTCCGATCTCTACCCCGGACCGGCAGGTCTTAGAATATTGGATTTTTATTACTAATTCTATTATAATTCACGAATATAAGGATATTTATTAAAGTATTTATATCCGCATCAGACCCTTCGATCCTGGGAGGTCAATATGAGAAAAATCCAGAATAAAATCATCACACTCGTTATTTCCTGTCTCCTTTTTTTAGGTATATCCATGAGTATCGTGTCTATCCTGCAGATTAAAAAACAGGGCGATCAGAGCCTGGAAACACTCGAATACAATATGAGAAATGAATTCGACAGGATGTCGCAGAATCTTGTTGTAGTTGCCCAGTCTATGGTTGAACACAGTTACGAGCGTCGCGGTGAGCTGGGTGAGGCGGAAGCCATGGAAGAGGCAAAAGAGTACATTAGAAGTCTCAACTACGGTGAAGATGGCTATATCTTTATCTATGACTCCACGGGTATGACTATCGCCATGCTGGGGCAGGACATTGAAGGAACAAGCCGCTGGGATCTCCAGGATACCAGAGGGAATTATCTGATCAGGGATCTTGTGGCAGCCGCAAAGGCGGGCACCGGGTTTACCGAATACTATTTTCCCCGCCCCGGAGAGAGTGAAGCGGCTCCCAAGCGCTCCTATACAGTCTATTTTGAACCCTGGGACTGGTGCATCGGTACGGGTAATTATATTGATGATATAGATGCCCTGATCCTCAATGAAACACAGACACTGGAAAAGGCTCTTGAGCAGACCAGGATGATCATTATATTAGCGGACCTTGCAGTCATTATCATGGCAGGATTGCTTTCCCTGTTTGTGGGAAAGAAAATTGCCGCTCCTGTAGCCTATATTTCCGGTGAAGCAAGACTCATCGCCGAAGGGGATCTCTCTCATGAAATCCATGTTAAAACCAAGGATGAGACAGGGATTCTTGCGGAGGCCTTCAATGATATGATTCTTCGTCTGCGGAGTATTATCACTGATATTTCCGAGGCGTCTGTTGTAATCAATAGGAGTGCAGTGGAGGTGAGTGATTCTTCCCGTCAGGTGGCTTCGGGTGCCAGTGAACAGGCAAGCAGCGCGGAGGAGATCTCAGCCTCCATGGAACAGCTCTCTGCAAATATTCAGCAGAATACTGAACATTCCACAGAATCCAACAGGATTGTCAATCAGGCAGCCAGTGATGCCACTGCAGGCAGTCAGGCTGTAGAAGAGGCAGTGGAATCCATGAAGTTTATCTCCAACAAGATCGGAATCATTGAAGAGATAGCCAGAAACACAAATTTGCTGGCTCTTAATGCGGCCATAGAGGCAGCCAGAGCCGGTGAGGCGGGTAAGGGATTTGCTGTTGTAGCATCAGAAGTGCGTAAGCTGGCAGAGCACAGTCAGGAAGCTGCTAATGATATCACCCAGGTTTCAGCAGATAGTACCAAAAAGGCAGATCTGACCAGAGAGATGATGGACCGTGTTGTTCCGGCAATAAAGAAATCCGCCCAGATTTCAGAAGAGATCCTGGAGGGGAGTAAAGAGCAGGCGACAGGGGCTCAGCAGATCAATACGGCCCTGCTGCAGATGGACGAGGTTATTCAGGCCAATGCCAGCTCCAGCGAGGAGATAGCCGCCATGGCTGAAGAGCTGAAGAAGAAGTCGGAAGATCTGAACTCTGCAGTGAGTTTTTTTCATATTGAAGAACAGCGGGCCCTTATTGATCCTCAGTCTGCTGAGTGAAAAAGGGGTGCCATCGTAAGTTTCTCAGCCATAGCTGCCATCTCTGCATCTGATGGATCAGTTATTTTTCCTTCTGAGAAATCTGCTGCTGCCTGAAGAACCCTGGGTAGAATATCAATATCTCCGGCTGTATTCAGAAAAAGTTGAGGATCAGAGAGAATGTAGGATACTGCCCTGTTGATATCCCCCTGCTCCTCAAGAGGTTCATACCAGGTGGCTCTATTTTGTTTTCCCACCGGCCAGGGTCTGCGGCAGGTTGCTTTGATTGTCTGCATGACAATTTCTTTTTCCATACAGATTTTTTTCAATTCATTGAAGCTTCTGCTGTAATTCTCATTAAGGCTCATGGGGAAATTCCAGGGGAGGAGTACTGAGTCAAAAGGGTGGACTTCAAGGCTCCGTCTATGAAAGTCGGGAGCCTGTACACCGTGTCCAGTTACTCCAAGGAAACGGACCCATCCTTTCTCCTTAGCCTCTATAAAGGCTTTAAGAGCACCATCAGGACCCATTGCGGTCTGCCAACCCTCTTCATCTACAAGTACATGCATCTGCCACAGATCAATTACATCGCTCTGCAGTCTTTTTCTGGAGTTTTCCAGTTCTTTCATAGCCCCGCTGTATGTCCGCATTTCTGTCTTTGTGGCGAGGAAGAATTTATCTCTGTGCTTTGGCATCCATGGGCCTATTCTCAGTTCCGCCTCACCATAGCTGGCGGCAGTATCAATATGATTTATTCCATAGCGGAACAGAAGGTCCAGAGTTCTGTCTGCATCAGCTTGACTGACTTCAGCCAGGGCTGCCGCACCGAAGAGGGTTCTGGTACTGTTGTGAGCTGTTTTTCCGAAAGGGGATTTTGCAATCATGGAAACTCCTTTTTTTTCTTAAAAAATTAAGATTTTTTAATATTTATCAGTCATCTTAATATATTATTCTATGAATAGGGAAATTAAAATACAATGTAGTGTATTTATATGGTATCAATAATGTAGTAGAGGTAAATTTTCTTTCCATTTCTATATTCATGGAATAAAATATTATACAAAACTCTTTGTAGGAGAATGAAATATGAATCAGACACCCTGGGATTTTCTCGCAGACTATAAGGGAAAACAATTCAACGGGACATGGCCCACACTTCCAGAAGTTCTGGAGATTACTGCCGAACGTTATGGTGAGAGAAGAGCCTTTACTGCTTTCGCTCCCGAACTTCTTGAGCTGAACTATAATGAGGTTCTTGCAAAATCCAAGATGCTGGCTCAGTATCTTCACTCCCTTGGAGTTAAAAAAGGTGACAGAGTCGCAGTCACAGGTAAAAACTCTCCCGAGTGGGGACTCGCTTATCTGGGTGTTCTATTTGCCGGTGCTGTTGTTGCACCCATTGACTATGGTCTGAAAGATAAAGAAGTTGAAGGCCTTATGAAGATGGCCGATGTTGATATTCTTTTCTGTGATGAAGAGAAATATGATCATTTCAAGGATAAAAAACTTAAAGCCCTTATCGGACTTTCTCCCGGTAAAGACAGTTATATTATGGATCTTAAGTTCGAAGGGAATGCGGATATAGAGCTTCCTGAAGAAGATGATCTGGCGGCAATCCTTTTTACTTCCGGAACAACCGGTCTTTCAAAGGGTGTTATGCTCACACATTCTAATTTCATAAGCGATGCTTATCAGGCTCAGGCAAACATGAATATCTTTCACACAGATGTTTTTTATGCTCTTCTGCCTCTGCATCATTCCTATTCCATGCTTGCGGTTTTCATTGAATCGCTCTGTGTGGGATCGGAAGTCGTATTTGCCAAACATCTTGCCATAGGCCAGATACTAAAAGACCTGAAGCAGGGTAAGGTGACCATGTTCCTTGGTGTTCCCATGCTTTTCAATAAGCTTATCAGAGGACTCATGAAGGGAATTAAAGAGAAGGGGCCCGTTGTTTACGGTCTGATTCGATTTCTCATGTGGGTCAGTGGGATCATTAAGAAGTACTTTAAGGTGAATCCCGGCAAAAAAATGTTCAACGGTATCCTGGCCAAACTGTCTCTGGATACAAACAGAGTCTGTATCTGCGGAGGCGGACCTCTACCTGCATCAACATTCAAGATGTTTAATCAGCTGGGGATCGATTTTGTTCAGGGATACGGTCTGACAGAGACTTCTCCCATTGTTGCTCTCAATCCCAAAGAAGCCTATAAAGAAGAGTCTGTTGGAAAGATGATTCCAGGTACTGAAACTAAAATCCTCGATCCTGATGAAAAGGGCTACGGTGAGATAGCTCTTAAGGGCTCCATGATTATGCAGGGTTATTATAAGAACGAAGAGGCTACTGCAGATGTCTTTACTGAAGACGGTTTTTTCAAAACCGGTGATGTCGGGTATCTGGATTCAGATAATTATCTCTACCTTACCGGACGTGCCAAATCAATGATTGTTACCGAGGGTGGAAAGAATGTTTTCCCCGAGGAAATTGAAGATAAGTTCCAGCTTTATGATGAAATTGAGCAGATTTTGATCAGAGCTTATGTTCTGGATGCTAAAATGAAAACCGAAGGTGTTGAGGCTTTAATCTATCCCAATCAGGATGCGGAAAATAAGAGCCCTGCTCATTTTCAGACTGTAATAGATGAGGTGAATTCCGGTCTTAAGCCCTATCAGAAAATCGGACGATTTCATATACTCGACGAAGCAATGGAAATGACCACTACTAAAAAAATCAAACGGTTTAAGGTGGCGGTGAAAGAGGATTAATGAATCTTACAATATTTGATTCTGTGGAGGCTCTATCCAGACGGGTAGAGAAGGAAACAGGAAAGCCCGTACAATGGGTACAGGCGGGCGGAATGCCGAGTATGGTTGAAACCAGACCGGCAGCTGAAAATGATGAAGCCCACTATATATATATTTCCGAGGGGTTCAAAGATCCTGAGGGTCAGCATCTGATAGCCTGTAAATGTTATCAGATCCTGAGGATGTTCCGGGAGGAGGAAGGGCAGCGACTGATTCCCTCTTCCGGCAACAGACATTTTACCAATGCAAAGATGCGACTGGCCCTGGATGCCGGGGACAGAGCTGATCTTGCAAAAGCTCTGAATGAGGATGAGATAGTTAAAGCCTGGATTTTCGGTGTTGTGAATCAGCTCATCAGCCAGCCGGCGGATATTTTTATTCAGAAAGCCATCTATGAAGAGATGCCTGAGCTGGGGGAAGCAAGAGTGCTGGTCCTGGAGCAGCAGTTCCGTGATTTCATGGCTGCTCAGAGTGAAGAGGTGAAGCTCTATAGTCCGAAGACCATATATGATGCGTCTCTTATTATGAATGCAGTATATCTTAATCTTCTGGATCGATTTGCAGGTACCTCTTTCATGAGCAGAGTTGACAATCTTCCCCAGAGCCGGAAAATACAGAGGCTTTTAGATGCAACACTTGAAATATCCGATGATACTCCCGCAGGTGACCGCAGCAGAACTGATCTCTGGGCTGAATCCCTCGGGATAAGGGACTGGTATGAATGGATTCCCTATGAGTCCGGAACAGCTCAAGCCTGAGTTTGTCTCCCTTAATCCGGCTTTGGAGCATGAACTTCCTCAGCTGGTGAAAATCTCTGAATTTGCATTTATGGATCATTCTGTAAGGATGTCTCCCTATGAACCGGGAGGGCCTGCTGGATTTGACAGTATTGAATGGCACCGAAAAGCTCTCACTGCCGGTTCCCTATATAAAATATGTATTGGAGATTCTCTCTTGGGAGGCATGTACTTTTCTGAGAAAAAGGCCGGTACAGGCTGGATCAATCGGGTGTTTATTCAGCCTGAGGCTCAGAACAGGGGCATTGGTAAGCGTGTTTTTCAGCTTGTTGAGCAGCAGAATTCACATATAGGGGTCTGGGGGCTGGACACCCCCCGTTGGGCTGTGGATAATCTTCAATTCTATCACTCTATAGGCTACAGAGACAAAGAAGTCCGTTATATACCTGAAGAGGGTTTTGAGCTGGTGATACTGGAAAAGCATATTGATTATTCAATTTCAAAGAGATCAATAAAAGGACAGGCATAGTAATCATGTTGAAAATTCAGGAACTGATTGTCGTTGAAGGTGTAGATGATGTGGATGCCGTCAAAAAAGCCGTGCAGGCTGAAGTTCTGCCTGTTCATGGTTTCGCTGTGAAGTCCAAAAAGACATTAGATAAAATACGTTTTGCCAGTGAACGGGTGGGTGTTATCATTCTCACGGACCCCGATCATGCCGGTGAGACAATCAGAGATACCATTGAGAAAGCCGTTCCTAAAGTAAAGCATGCTTATATTTCCCGGAAAGAGGGAACTAAAAAAGATAATATCGGTGTGGAAAACGCAACACCCGAGGCCATCAGAGCAGCCCTTGAAAAGGCCAGGTTCAAAATGGTTGAGGAGCTGGAAACATTTAATCTGGAAGATATGGATTATTACGGTCTAAGCGGTACTGCCGGTTCAAAGGAAAAGCGCCAGGACCTCGGTCAGATTCTGCATATAGGTTATGGAAACACCAAACAGTTTCTTGCCAGGCTGAATCATTTCGGCATAAGCCGGAAAGAGCTGGAAGAAGCTATCGATTCCCTGAACTGAACAATCATCAATATTCAAATACCGCTATGTTCCCTTCTCAGTTAAATCCCTCATTTTAATTTATGCTGCGTTCATATACGGCCGGCAGTTCTGTTTCTTCAGAAACAGCCGTAAATCCCATATGTTTAAGGTATTGCTGATGACTGCTGCTTCCTGCCTGAGCTGTCATTCGTTCTACTGAACCCAGTTCAACATGGCGCAGAACATAATCAAAGAAGTAGCGGGCATTTGTCCTGTCTCTGTGGCTTGGAATAGAATAATCGATAATGATTTCCCCAGTCTTATTGTTTTCATCAAGACGGTAGAGAATGATGGATACGGGTATGACATCTCTCAGGATCAGACAACCCTTCACCCGATCTTTATCATCTGCATTGAAGTCTGGAAAGAATGAGATTATATCGTCTTTATGAAACTCTATGAACTTCCGTACATAGAGTGATTTTAATCCGTCAACAGCCAGAAAGTCGAAGCGGTCATCCGAATTTCTCATTCGGAAGAGAAACCAGAGATCAATAAAAAAGATAAAACTATTAAGGGCCATAACAGGAACGGCGCCGATCAGAACTCCGTAAGCAGCGAATCCTATGGCTCCCACAGCATTGATGATGCGCAGCCACCTTATATTCTTCTGCATAAGAGAGACTGCAATAATGACCGACATGGCTGTACCGAAATACTGTATCCACATTTTTATTTTCCTTTTGCTACCAGGACAATAGCATTGCTTTGGTAGGGGGGATAGGACCAGGGGCAATAGCCATCGGCCCAGGGGTGTCTATGATAGAGTATAGGATAATAATGATCTGAATCTCAAATTACATTGAATTGCTGTCAGTCAGGGAGACTAGTCCCTGTGAAGGAAGATAACATCCCTATCAGGGAATTCCAGGGTGCAGTCATATTTCTTTGCCAGGTATTCAAATGTCTTTTTGCCGTAGAAACAGATATGACTCTGATCCTGAATATAATGCCATTTTGAGAATGCGGCTTTGTCTATAACCATTTTTGTCATCAGGGCCAGTATGCCTCCGGGATTCAGCATTCCATACATACGGTGAAATTCCACAGCGGGATTCTGAAAATGCTCTACAACTTCTGTGGAGCAGATAAAATCATAACTTTTTTTTAGAGCATTTCTGTCTTCGTTATAGAACTTATCGTATGAAGACATGATGAATCCTCTCTCCTCAAGCATCTTAACGAGAGCCGGTCCAGGGCCGCAGCCGAAATCCAACCCTATTGCTTCAGCTGAGAGGCGGGCTGCCAGGGGCTCCGCCAGGCGAGAGAGGAAACGTCTATACCCTTCATCATAGGGGTCATTCTCATGAAGATCATAGATCCTCTTTTCATCTTCTATATTCAGATGATACTCTGGAGGAACAAAAACCAGGCTGCAATTACTGCAATAGAGATAGATTCGTCTCTTATCATTGAAGTATTCCCGGGATTTTGATGCCCCGCAGAGAGGACAGGAAGCTAAAGATGATGCAGCCATGATATAATCCTATACTTAAATGGATTAGTATTATAGTCTGAGTTTGTAAACAGGATTTTAAAGGAATAATATGGATAACAATACAGTATTAAGAAGTTTGCGCTATGCAATGGATATAAAAGATCAGGAAATGAATGATATTTTCACTCTCGGAGGTGCCAGCTTTGAGACCTCTGAAGTTTCGGCAATGCTTAAAGCTGAGGATCATGAAGATTTTACTGAGCTGCCAGATGAGGGTATGCTGCAGTTTCTGGATGGACTTATCCTGAAAAAGCGCGGTCCTTCAGAAAGACCAGCGGCTAAGGTTGAAGAGGAGATCAGCAACAATCTTATGATGAGAAAGATCAGAATCGCCTTTGAATTGAAAGAGGATGATATGATCCGTACCATTGGAAAAGGTGGTTTTGTCGTTAAGAAAGCTGAACTGACTGCTCTGTTCAGAAAGAAAGGGCATAAGCACTACAGAGCCTGCGGCGATCAGATGATGCGTTACTTTCTAAAAGGTCTGGGCAGCAGATAAGGGAACCTGCCAAAATATTTCCGGCAATAAAAAAAGAGCAGTTCGTCGTGAACTGCTCTTTTTTTATTTCTAATAATTTAAGATTTTGATTGAATTAGATAATTCTCTTTGTATCTTTTTTCAGCATTTCCATCAGCTTCTCAGAAGGATTTTTGAATTTACTTGTAAAAATCATGGCTGCAATAACATAGGGTTTGAAGCTTGCTTCCTTGTAAAGGGGAACTCTGTAGCGGTCAAATACTGATGCTTCAACCTCACCTTCTTCACAGCTTACTCCGGAGATATCCGCAGGAAGGCAGTGCATATAAAGAGCTTCACCGTTTTTGGTGGTTTTCATAAGCTCTTCTGTACATTCCCAGTCTTTATGTTTGGCATTCTGTGCCAGCAGTTCTTTTTCAAGTGCCTTGATTCCTGCATCATCACCCTCAGCATAGAGGTCAGTTCTTTTTTCCATTGCACTGAAGGGTGCCCAGCTCTTGGGATAGACAATATCAGCATCTTTGAATGCTTCTGCCATAGAGTTGGTTTTTACAAAACTTCCACCAGAGGCATCTGCATTTTTCTGTGCAATAGCTTCTACTTCGGGCATGACTTCGTAGCCTTCAGGATGAGCAAGGGTTACATCCATACCAAAACGGGTCAAGAGACCAATGATTCCCTGTGGTACTGAAAGAGGTTTTCCATAGGAGGGAGAATAGGCCCATGTCATGGCAAGTTTCTTACCCTTAAGGTTTTCAACTCCACCTAACTGGTTAATGATGTGAAGTGCATCTGCCATGCTCTGAGTGGGGTGGTCGATGTCACACTGAAGGTTTACAAGGGTGGGGCGCTGCTCCAGCACACCGTCTCTATATCCTTCTTCAACAGCCTTAGCCACTTCCTTCATATAGGTATGACCCTTACCGATATACATGTCGTCTCTGATACCGATGACATCAGCCATAAAGCTGATCATGTTTGCAGTCTCACGAACAGTTTCACCATGAGCAATCTGAGATTTTCCTTCATCCAGATCCTGATCTTTAAGGCCCAGAAGATTCAGGGCACTGGCATAGCTGAAGCGGGTTCTTGTTGAATTATCTCTGAACAGAGAAATTCCAAGACCACTTTCAAAAGCTTTGGGGGAAATATTGCATTCCCGCATACCTCTCATTATCTCAGCTACTTCAAAGATTGCTGCGATTTCATCATCAGTCTTGTCCCAGGTCAGTAGAAAGTCATTTAAATACATATTCTCTGCTCTCAGGCAGGAAAGATCTTTAATCCGTTCTTCAATTCCAATTCTATCCATTGTTTGCTCCTATACATACTTTCGGAGTGAGTAATATCACTCCGTTGTTTCTTTAGTAAGGCCTATGTGCCTATCAATATATTTATCACAATAATGAGCTATGATCAAAAGCTCAGATCCAATTTTTAAGAAATATGAGTACCCGATCCATTCAGTACGGCATCTTTGATATTACCCGGATTGGTGATAATCACTTCCTTACCGCCGCGATCCAGAAAATCAAGGGCTGCCTGAATCTTCGGAGCCATGCTGCCGGGGGCAAAATGGCCTTCCTTCATATACTGCCTGGCTTCTTCTGTGCTTATATTGTTCAAAGTTTTCTGTTCGGGCTTTCCAAAATTCAGACAGACTTCTTTGACTCCCGTAGATATGATAAAAATATCGGCTCCCACTTCGTATGACAGATAGGCGGATGCAAAATCCTTATCAATTACAGCATCCCGGCCTTCCAGCATTCCTTCATCATTTTCAATAACAGGGATACCTCCACCACCGGCGGCAATAACACAGTAGTCCTCTTTGAGCAGTGCCTTGATGGCACCAAGCTCAATAATCTTCTTAGGTAGAGGGGAGGCTACAACTCTTCTGAATCCTCTGCCCGCATCTTCCACCAATGTCCATTCAGGATAGGCATTTCTAAGAAGTTCCGCTTCATCTTCTGTATAAAACTGCCCGATTGGTTTTGCGGGCTTCTTAAATGCCGAATCTTCAGCATCAACCAGAACCTGTGTTACAACGGTTGCTGCTGTCATCTTTATGTTTCTTTTTCTGAATTCATTATCCAGAGCCTGCTGAATCTGATATCCAATGGCTCCCTGGGTATCCGCATCACAGCTGACAAGGGGTACTGGATGCATTTGTGCTACTTCTCTGGCTATTTCTGAACGTCTCAGAATAAACCCTACCTGAGGACCATTCCCATGGGTAACCACGACTTTCATTCCTGTTTCAACAAGATCGGCAATATGCTCGGCTGTCTGACAAACAGCCTTATATTGATCTTCTACAGTCATATGATCTTTATCTGCAATAAGAGAATTTCCACCGACTGCTATCAGTGCTAATGAACCGGACATAGACACTCCTTTTTTAAGACTCTACAGTCCTGACAATTTTCTTCCCTGACCAAATAGGCCGAAGGCATTATATGATTATAGAGTGGTTTACAAATAATTGGCAAGGTTTATTAAAAAATTGTAAGAAATCGTCTCTATTTTTTGGCAGAGTGCTGATTTTCTGCTATAATAACAGAGTCTATTAAATCATCGGGACTGATTTTCAGTTGCCCTAGTTGGAGTTCTTATGCCTTATCATGATTCATCACCCGTTCTGCAATCCTATATGCCTATGGTTCAGGCTGTAGGTAAAACTCTTGGGGTCGGAGAGGTCATCCTTTACGATTTCCAGCAGGACCCGCCTATACTGATTGCCCGGGAGGGAGGCATTACAAGTCGTCAACCGGGAACCAGAGCCACTCAGCTGCTCTGTGATATGGTCGAAGAAATGACTGATGCCGGTGAAACCATGAGGGTGAACTATGAGTCCGCAACCAAGTCGGGTAAACCTCTAAAGTCTACAACTGTTCTGATTCATTTTGAAGAACAGCTCCTTGGAGCTCTCTGTGTCAATGTCGATATGAGTGCCATGAATATGCTTCAGCATTTTCTGGATCAGTTTTCCGGTAAAGAACGGATTAATGGTCATGATGAGATGCCTCAGAATACTCAGGAATTTCTCAATATCATGATATTGAAAGGTATAGAATCCATAGGAAAACCTGTCTGTTATTTTGATAAAAAAGATAATCTGGAAGTAGTACGCTTTTTGAATGATAATAAAATATTTTCTATCAAGGGCTCTACAGATACATTGGCCGGAGAACTCAATGTAAGCCGGTATACCATTTATAATTACATTGAGGAAGTGAAGAGCAGCCAGTAATTACAGGACTTTCTGGCTGAATCGTTTATTATCTGTTATTATAGAATTATGCAACCCAGGGCTTCAATAATTAATCCGGAAATAGTGCTTACAGATAAGATTCCTATTGGTTCAGGAGAATTTCTGACACCTGAATATGATCAATCCCTGATGGATGCCGGAGTGTTCCCCTGGTTCTGGGATCTTAAGAAAAAGCAGGTTCTTCTAACTCCCAATATTTTAAAACTTATATCCGAAGCAGAAGACTGCGGCCACTATCTATATCCTGTTATTCAGAGCCATTTAAATCCTCAGGATGCAAAGCAGTTCTTTAAAATTATCAAGGCTTTCATCCGTCTGGAAAAAGCGGGAGATTATGATTTTCAGATAAAAAGTTCTACTGGTCTTTCTCCCTGGATGAGGATATCCGGAACATATCTGAAAGAGGGCGGTGAAATAATCGGCATTATGGGAAATCTTAGAAATATCAATGAATCTGTAACGCTGCAGAAAAATCTGTTAGAGAGCAGGAATTTCCTTGATACACTGATCAACCTGATTCCCCTCCCCATATATTACAAAAATCTTAGAGGTGAGTATGAGTTTTTCAATAAGGCATTTTCCAAACTTCAGGATATGCAGGATATGGATCTCATAGGCAGTACTGTGTACGACCTTTACAGTCTGGAACAGGCCGATGAATTCACCAGAAGTGATCAGTCTCTGTTCAAAGATAAGGAAGTACGAGTCTATGATGAAAAAGTTACTTTCCGGGATGGAAAAACCAGAGAATTGATGATCCACAAGGCTCCTGATATAAGTTCAGAGGATTCTGAAGTGAAGGGACTGGCCGGATTCATACTCGATATGACCGAGCAGAATAAGGCGGCAAAAAAGATCTCCCGCCTTATTGATATCAAGGAACTTGTATTGGAGATTAATCATGCCATTCTTTCCATTCCTGATATGGAAAGTCTGCTCGAATTCATACTAAAGAAGATTCCTTCAGTTGTAAAAAATGCGGACTGCGGTACAATTTTGCTGCACAAAGAAGGAGTGCTGACTGTTACAGCCTCTTACGGATATGAAATGAGAGATTTCAAGAATTTCAGTTTTCCTGTAGAATCCTCCTTTATGTACAAGGAAGGAGAGGGAATCCCGAAAAAAGTACTCATCATCAATGATATTCAGAGAATTATCAGTGAAGGGAATCATCCTCCACTTCTTCCAACCAAAAAAGGAAATAAAATTAATTCTTTTATGGGTTCTCCCATAATAAGAGAAGGGCGTATGCTCGGTTTGTTTTCACTGGATAGCTTTAGCAATAATATTTTCAGAGAAGAGGATATTGAGCTTATGGATTATCTCAATGAACAGCTGGCGGTTGTTCTCGATAAACAGGAGCTTTATCAGAAGGTTCTTGGTCTTTCCCGTTTTGACAGTCTGACAGGTCTCAGCAACAGACACTATTTTCAGGAACAGGCTCAGGCGGCTCTAAGCAGAGCCGGAAGAACAGATCAGACTCTGGTAATACTTCTTGCTGATATTGATTCACTGAAACCTGTTAATGATTACTGGGGGCATGAAGCCGGTGATTCTATGATCTGTTCATTCAGTACACTGTTAAAAGAATCATTCCGAGATTCCGATATTCTGGGGCGAATGGGGGGGGATGAGTTTACCGCAGTTTTTCATGATACCGACAGGGAAAATCTTGAAGCCAGATTTAATAATTTCCGCAATAATCCTGAACTCTTTGATGTTCCCGACGGGAAAGTTGCCTGCCGTTTCAGTTTCGGTACCGCCGAATATCCAACAGACAGTAATTCTCTGGATGAACTGATTAAAATTGCTGATCAGAGAATGTATGATATGAAGGAAAATGGAAAACGGGAGAGGGGTATTCTCAGCATGGAGTCACTTCTTCTGAATTAAAAAAAACCGGCAGAAAAATCTGCCGGTTTTTTTATATAAATTAGTTTTTATTAAATCTGATAGGCCAGCATTGCATAGAATGCGGAACAGATCACAAGGTCTTCCACCCTGTTCTTCTCATTGGGAGCGTGGGCTTCCTTTTCATCTCCGGGACCGAATCCGATCATAGGGATTTTATGACGGCCGCAGATGGCAACACCGTTTGTTGAGAAAGTCCATTTATCTACTACAGGATCTTTACCGTAGAGAGCGCTGTAAGCAGCTACTCCGTCTGTTACGATCTTATGGTCTTCATCAATTTTCCATGTGGGGAAATAAAGCTCCTGACTGTAGTCTGTGTCTTTCCATCCTCTCTTGTTGTAGTCGGGCATGGTGACCGATTCGGGTGCTTCACCCAGGGCTTCAGTGATATATTCCTTAACCTGGCTGATGGCAAGATCCGCATCTTCTCCCCAGGTAAGACGGCGGTCCAGATACAGCATGGCCTGATCGGGAACAGCACACTGGGAAGGACCGTTTACCTTCATTTCAGAAACCACAATGGTTCCCTTACCAAGGAATTTTTCATCATCGGGCTGGAGATCTGCATTCAGTTTTTCCATGGCCAAGGCTGCACGGCTAGCTTTGTAAGCTGCACTTACACCACGTTCAGGGGCGGAACCATGACTGGAAACACCCTTGATTGTAACAACCATTTCCATTCGGCCTCTGTGGCCTCTGTAGAGGCGGCAGCTTGTGGGCTCTGTTGATACAGCAAAATCGGGTATCAGTTTTTCTTCTTCAATAAGATATTTCCAGCACATACCGTCACAGTCTTCTTCCATTACTGTAAAAGTGAAGTAGACTGAGTAGTCTTTATCATAACCCAGATCTTTAAGAATTCTACCTGCAGTAATCATGGAGGCGGCTCCGCCTTTCTGGTCGGAAGTACCACGACCCCATACATAGGTATCGTCTATCTCTCCGGAGAAGGGATCTTTTTCCCAGGCACTGAGGTCACCGGTTGTTACTGTATCGATATGGGCATCAAATGCCAGAATCTTGGGACCATTACCAACACGCCCTATTACAGAACCCAGACCGTCAAAGTAGACTTCGTCAAATCCGGCTTCTTCGCACATCTCTTTGATTTTTCGGCAGACAGCTTCTTCTTCACTGCTGTAGGATTTAATCTTTACCATTTCAGACAGCAGCTTGGCTGTGTAATCTCTATATTCTTCCGCCTTAGCGCGGATTTCCTTCTCAATGCTCATTAAATTACTCCTTGTTCCGGATTCTTCCGGATGTTTTGTTTTTCAGTATGAGGCCGAACAGGCCGGACCTTGAACGTTACGGTTCGATTGAATTCATCTTTTCCCACAGCCTTGCAGCGTTGTCTCTTGCTGTTTTGTATATGCTGCTCACATCAAAGGGAAACTCCCTGTCTTTCAGTACAACCTTACCCTCTATTATTACGGATCGGACTGAGGATGCAGACTGCCCAAAGGCAATATGACCTGCAATATTCTCTGCTTTAAGGGGGGTAGGAGCGTTGTAATCGGATACAACGATATCTGCCTTAAATCCCTTCTCAATGCGTCCGAAACGGCTGTCGAAATTTCTTTCCAGAATTGTATTGCCGTTGTGCAAAAAGTTCAGGAAATCTCCCGGCCAGAGAGGGCCGCCTTCATCTTTATGTTTGAAGTAAGCGAATTTCAATTCCTCCCACATATCCGTACCCATTCCGTCTGTTCCAAGGGCTGCATTTTTATATGAACCGATATTCTTCTGTGAACCCACATTGTTGTTCATGTTGGAACGGAAATTGGCAACCAGAAAACTGTTCCGTTCATTAAGAATCTTCCGTTCCTCTTCAGACAGATACAGACCGTGAGCAACGATGGCTTTACTGTTCAGGAGCCCGTGTCTGTCAAGTCTTACCAGAAGATCCTCACTGTAGTGATGATGGGAGTGGGCTACATCATAGCGGTCTTCTGCAACATGAATATGTAAGCCCCGTCCTGTTGATTCAACTGCATCAGAAAGTAGTTTAAGGCCCTCTTCAGGCACGGTGAAAGGAGCATGGGCACCTATATGGCATTCAAAAAGTCCTTTCCATTTTCCTTCTGATTTCTCTTTATCAATTTCTTGTGCCATACGGATATTTTCCGCAATGCCGGCTTTCATTTCAGCTAAACCGTTTCTGTCACTGGTTTCATAACAGCTCATACCACGTAGTCCTGTCTCTTCAAAGGTATCTTTCAGTACTGAAAGAGATCCCTCTAAAAAGGAGGGAGAGGCATGGTGGTCAATAACCGCGGTCGTTCCATTTCTGATGGCATCCAGGCAGCAGATCTGTCCGCTGGATTTCAGAATATCCTTATCAATGGCTCGGTCCAGACGCCACCACAGATTCTTCAGGGTTGAGATGAAATCAGGGGATGGCGGGATATCCGCTAAAATTCCTCTGGCAAGGCCTGAATAAAAATGGTTGTGACTGCACACAAGACCGGGATGAACGATCCCGCCTTTCAGATCCCACACTTCATCCGCCGAAAGACCTTCGGCGGCTCCGGGACCTGCAGCGGCAATCTGATCACCGTCAATGACAATATCCCAATCCTGAAAAACTTCAGGGGGAGAGAAATTGACTACTGTTGCATTTTTTATTATCAGCATAGTATTTCCTTATTCCTCCACTGGTCCGCAGTACCAGCTGTAATCGGTCAGAATGGTTCTTAGGATGGCCGCGGTTTTCTGTCCGTCCGCCCCTCCGGGAATTGTTCCGCTCAGTTCACTGCCGTCCCAGTTCAGTTTGAAGACAGATCCGCTCTGGCGGAGTGTAATCTCAGAACCATTTGTGATAAATCCGTTATTATCACTCCCTTCAAAGTCACTGATTCTGTTAAAAACTGTGATTTTATCTTTGTAGGGGCGGCCATCCCAGGGACAGAACTGTGCACAGTTCCCACATTCATTACAGTAGGCATCCACATGGAGAATCTGACTCTCCTGAGAGAATCCATCAGCTGTTTGAATAACCACATTGGCTCTGTTGGGACATACATCCACACATTTGTTACAGACCACATCACATTGAAGACAGCGGCTTGCTTCATTCTGTGCCCATGCTGCAAACTCATCGGGATTTTCGGCACTGGGAGTCATTCTGCTTTTCCGCTTTAAAAGATCCTCCCGCTCGGTGTTATCCAGCTTCTCCGCTATTACGGGTGTAAGCAGAACACCAACTTGTGCAAGGATATGGTTTACAGATTTTCGGGCACTTCCCATGGCTACAACAATGGAGTCCGGACCGGTCTGTGCATCACCCACCAGAAATACACCGGGAACTTCTGTTTCCAGGGTTTTCTCATTGAGTTTTGCCCAGCTGCCTCTTACGGGTACTCCCATTTTCTGCAGCATCTCATTATCCACATTTTCACCAATGGCTGTGATCAAAGTATCTACCGGGAAGTTCTCTGTTTCTTCTGTTATCACAGGGCGTCTTCTGCCGGAGGCATCGGGTTCACCCAGTTTCATTACAGAACAGCTCAGTTGACCGCCGCCCCTGAAGGCCGCCGGATTTCTGAGGAAGTGAAAACTGATGCCCTCTTTCATGGCGTCATAGTATTCTTCTCTGTCTGCGGGCATTTCTTTAAGTGTACGTCTGTATATGACTCTTACTTTTTTAACACCCGGTGCTCTTACAGCGGATCTGGCGGAGTCCATGGCTGTATTTCCGCCGCCCACAATGGCTACATTTTCACCCAGCTTGCATCCTTCGGGGTCATGGCGGAACTGCTCAAGGAATTCCAGAGAGGTCATAACACGGCCGCCGGGAAGATCCAGATGTCGGTTCTTTTCAGCTCCGATAGCAATAAGAATAGAATCATAACCCTTGGCTTTGAGATCATTTATGCTGATGTTTTTTTCTCCGAAGTGGAAATCAACACCGTGCATTCGGATGAAGTCCATATCTTTTTCGATCTGATCCGGCGGCATTCTAAAGGCTGGGAGTACATTCCGTATTACACCGCCGGGGCCGTCTTCTCTTTCAAAAATAGAGACATCCATACCGCCGCGTTTGAGGAAATAGGCCGCCGCAAGACCTGCAGGTCCTGCACCTATGACCGCGGCTTTTTTAGAGCTGCCGGTAGTCGGTTTATTGAAGCGTTTCAGATACTCGTCAAAGCCTTGCTGAGCCGCTATTTTTTTCATTTCACGGATTTTTACTGTTCCGTCATAATCAAGACGGGTACAGTTGTAATGACACTTATGGTCACAGATCCATCCTGTTATAAAGGGGAGTGGATTCTTGTTATAGATAACCTCAAGGGCATCGGCAAAACGTCCCTGTCCTACCAGTCTGAGATATTCGGGGACATCCTGATGGATAGCACAGGCAGTCTTACAGGGAGCTACGGCACATTCGTAGAGAGGGAGTTCCTCTTCTGTGCTGATAACATCAGTTCCACGCCAGTCTTTCTTATACTCTGGAGCTTTCAAGGCCTTTTCAGCCAATATTTCCAGGGCCTTGAGGTTTATTCCGTCTCTGTTCCAGTCCTTTACTTCTTTTGCCTTATCAACAGCTCTGGCAAGACGTCCGTATCCACCGGGCTTCAGCATCTCGGTTGCCATGGTTACAGGACGTATTCCCGTCTCCATAAGCTCCTTCATATTAAGAACTGAAGCTCCACCTGAGAAGGATATTGGAAGGGTACAGTCAAATTCCCGGCTCAGTTTCAGGGCGACCTGAATGGAAATGGGAAATAATGCCCGTCCGGACATATACATTTCTTCACCAGGCAATGTACCCTTATTGTTGACAGAACCAAGGGTATTGGTGAGTTTTACACCAAAATTCAGTTTCTGTTTTTTACCTAGAGCGATCAGTCTTGTCAGCATGGCGACAGCGTCGGGATACTGCAGGTCGTGGGCAAATCCTTCAGGATTCAATGAAATATAATCAAATCCCAGCTCATCCAGTATGGAACGGACTTTTTTAAATCCAAGGAGGGTGGGGTTCAGTTTTACAAAGGTATGAATCTTTTTTTCTGTCAGGAGATATACGGCAATCTTTTCGATTTCCTCGGGAGGACAGCCATGCATTGTACTCAAGGTCATTGAGCTGCATAGTTTTGGAGAAATCCTGTCTGCCAGACCCTTGAGAGCCGAAGCTTTTCCTTCCAGGCCTGTTCCTTTTAAGAAGGAGGGATCAGCTGCCAGGGCATCCAGCTCTTTTTTGTATTGTGTAAATTTTTCTTCGGATGAGCTGTTCATCAGTCTGTTGATAAACTGATCCATTCTTGGATTCTGGATACCCTTAAGGTCGTATCCAACAGACATATTGAAGATAAACTGTCTCTCATTGTGATCTTCAAAAAGAGCTTCCATCATATGAAGCAGGAACCAGGATTTCAGATATTCATCATAAGCCTTGTCCAGTGTGTATTCGGTAGACCATTCGGTGTTAAAGCCTTCATCTTCGGCATCGATACAGGGTTTTTCAATTTCAAGTGTATCCATGATCTGAACAGTTTTCAGTTCGAAGAAACGGGCCCCTGCCGCCCATGAGGTAACAATGTTCTGGGCAAGCTGTGTGTGGGGGCCTGCTGCAGGACCTACAGGAGTAGCGGCGGTTTCTCCGAAAAGTTCCATGGGGGAGTGACCACTTCCGTCAGCACCGCTTAACTCTTTATTAAAACTGAAGATAGTACCGTCTTTGGCTTTTTCTGAAAATATTCTGTTTACCAGTTCTCCAAAGGAGACCGGATGCATTATATCAGTCATAATCCTTCCTTTATTTTATTTTCCTTTATACTTCAGACCGGCAAAACTGCGGATGCAGTCCTGCCGGCATGTAAACTAAGGGCCTGAAAGGAGCGATGCCTCATCAACAGCATCGGAATTCATCAGGCAAAAGGGAAAAGATCAGCTTTTGTCGATCATTTCATTGAATTCCTTGATATGTTCATCAATCTGATCAGCCTGATTCATGGTTCCGTACCAGTAATTGTCATGGTCGTACCACTGTGCATTCAGCTCTTCCAGTTCACGTCCCTGCTGCTCGATCCATGTAAAGTATTTAAGATTGTGGATGCTTTTTCTGTCGTAGTAGCTGAGCTCTTTCAAGTTATCGATGGACTGACCAAGGATAAGTTCCATATCCCGTTCCGCCTGTGCATTGTTATAGGCACCTCTGGCTTCAGCAAGTTCATCGATTCTTGAACCGTAGAGCTCCATTGAGTCTGTGGCGATTGTGACAACATAGTCTTTTTCGGTCAGTTCGTTGTATTTTGCAAATTTGATTGCGGCCAGTACGTTGGCAACACCGGAGATTCCGAAAAGGTCAAGCTGATCTACAAGGGCGGCATCAACACCGTTTGCTTTGAGAACATCCCGTCCTGTTTTTTCATTGAACAGACGCAGCAGTCTCATGGAGTCTTCATCGTCAATAGCGGAAACAAAGTCAGTATCCTTACAGTTGTGTACCCAGGGAACATGTTTGTCACCGATTCCCTCGATTCTGTGTGCACCGTATCCGTTATTCAGAAGAGTGGGGCACTGCAGAGCTTCTGCAGCAACAATTTTCATATGAGGGAATTTTGTTTTGAGGTAGGACCCTGCAGCCAGAGTTCCACCGGAACCGGATGAAGAGACGAATCCGGCCATCTTGTCGCCGTCTTTCATATAATATCCGAGAGCTTCCTCGATGGCGCTTCCTGTTACATTGTAGTGCCAGAGGGGATTTCCCATTTCATCAAACTGATTGAAGATTCTCAGATCCTGTCCTGAAGCCTTGAGTTCCCAGCATTTATCGAAAATTTCTTTTACATTAGATTCTGAACCTGGAGTGGCAATGACCTCACCGGCAACTTTTTTCAGCCAGTTAAAACGTTCCTGACTCATCTCTTCAGGAAGAATAGCGATGGCTTCACAGGCCAAAAGAGATGAAATATAGGCTCCACCGCGACAGTAGTTTCCGGTAGAGGGCCAGACGGCTTTTGTTGTAAAGGGATTGAACTGTCCTGTAGTAAGGACGGGTGCCAGACATCCGTATGTAGCGCCGACTTTATGGGCTCCCGTAGGGAACCATTTACCAGTAATAACTACTATTTTCGCCTTGGTACCTGTAAGAGCTTCGGGAAGAACAAGGTGATTTACCTTTCCGAAGAGACCGCCCGAGGCCTTTGCTTCATTTTTCCATGTGATTCTGTATAGGTTTACAGGGTCAATATCCCAGAGTCCTGTTTTTTTCAGCTTCTCTTTCGCTTCATCAGGAACCAGTTCAGGATTTTTCATCATGGCGTAGGTCGGGAGTTTGATTCCCTTGGACTTGCAGTACTCTGCGTTGTGTTTCTGAATGTCTTTGTTTACTGTAAAATCAATCATTCGTTATCCCCTTATGTCTTCAATACTTGTAATTGTCTGCTCGGGCATCTTAATTCCTTTCAATGCCGTTGCTGTATCTTTTAAACCGTTGCCTGTGGCCAGGACAACGACAGTTTCATGAACTGATATCTCTTTTTTGCATTTCAGCAGCCCAGCCCAGCCCGTAGCTCCTGCGGGTTCTGTAAACAGTCCGGAACGGGAGGAGAGATGAGCCTGGGCTTCGATAATTTCATTATCAGAAACACAGACGACATCTCCATCGTAGTTCTGCAGATATTTCAAGGCGGTATATCCATTTCTCGGTATATCAACGGAAATTGAATCGGCTATAGTAGTACTTGGCTGATTGTCAAAGGAACCTGACTTCCATGCTCTGTAGAGGGCGTTGCTTCCCTCTGCCTGAACAGCTGTTATTCTGGGCATCTTTTTAATCAGTCCGAACTGGAGCAGATCCTTGAATCCTTTATATACGCCTCCAAGAATGCATCCATCACCCGTGGGGACAAACACTCTGTCGGGAGATTTATTACCCAGCTGGGCAAAGATATCCAGAGAAACGGTTTTTTTACCTTCCATGGTCATGGGATTCCAAGCTGTGTTTCTGTTCATTCCACCCTTTAATTTAGAATAATCCAGGGAGAGGTCATATGCCATATCATAATTTCCTGCCACCTTATAAACGGTAGCTCCGTACTGCAGCGCCTGAATCATCTTGGCCGGGGGAGCAGTTTCGGGGAGGAATAATATAATTTTCTGTCCTGCCGCCGCACCTATGCCTGCCATTGAGGAACCGGCATTGCCTGTGGAGGCCAGAACTATTGTATTTTCTCCGCTTTGTCTGGCATAAGCTGATACCAGGACCGAGGCCCTGTCTTTGAAGGAACCAGTTGGATTACTTCCGTCATTCATGATGTAGAGACCCGGTATTGAGAGTTCCTCTCGGAGTCTTTCAGGTTTCCACAGTTCACCTTTTACCCTGGGAAGGGGAGGGAAATATTCCGGAGGAACCGGGAGAAGGCTTTGAACCAGTACTTCTGTGTCTACCGCCGCATTCTCCGGAAGTGTTCCCTGTGGCTGTACTTCAAGCACACCTTTCAGAGGTTCATCGATCTTCTGGCTTTTACTGCAGGAAGGGCAGGTAGTGAGTGCGGGGTTCAGTTCATATGATGTACCGCATTCTGTACATAGATAGCTGAATTCCATTTTATGTCCTCTTAATATTTAAAATTGATTAACTGATCAGTCAGTTGTGTCGATTCCAGATGATCCCGCAGGCTGAAATCCATTACCATTGTAACAGGTAATTCCAGAAGGAAAAGAGAAATTACTGTTTTTTTTGTAAAAACTACAATTATTTTGTAAGTCGCCTGTTTTTCCTTCATTTATAAATGAAATCAGTGATTGATTTTCAGTTCTGAAAGTTCTTCTTTACAATTTCCTTTTTGTTCTGAATAATGAGTTCCGGTACCCTCCTGTTTTGTGTTCTATCTCTGCATTGTCTGTCAGGCATACAGGGACGGGGGGTGTACCCTTGAATTATGAGGCTATATTGAATAAAATAGATTCTTGGTAAGTCTGCAGTCAATTGTAGATTTTATACATTCTCAAGCTGTCCCGTTATCTCTTCTAAAGGAAGAGCGGTTTACTGGAAATAAAAAACTGTAATGCTTATAAGATATGGAAAGAATAGTAAGGGCCGTCTGATTAAACAGGCCAAGGTATATACACTGGATGAGCACGGCATAAGCCGGCGCAGGCTGGATCACGATGCTTTGAAGGTTACAGACAGACTTAGGACCGCAGGATATCAGGCTTATGTTGTGGGCGGAGCCGTAAGGGATCTGCTTATAGATAAAGCACCTAAAGATTATGATATCGCAACCGATGCCTCTCCGACAAGAGTCAGGAAGATCTTTAGAAATTCCAGGATTATCGGAAAGCGTTTTCGTCTGGTTCATGTTTACTTTCCCCAAAATAAGATTCTCGAGGTTGCCACTTTCCGTTCATTAGAGGGCGGTGAAGGTGATAATGTATATGGAGCCATGGATGAAGATGCCAAACGCAGGGACTTCACTCTTAATGCCCTGTACTATTCCCCCAGGGAAGAACAGATTATCGATTACCATGACGGTGTTAAAGATATAAAGAATAGAAAACTACGCTCAGTCATTCCACTTGATGTTACTTTTAAAGAAGATCCTGTGAGGATGCTCAGAGCAGTAAAATACTCTGTAATGACCAATGCCCGGATACCTTTTTCTCTCCGTAGAGCCATTAAAAGGGATGCACCACTGCTTCTGGAATGTTCAGTTTCCAGAATGTCTGAAGAAATTTTTAAAATTCTGCAGTCAGGATATTCTGAATCTATCATTCAGACCGCTGAAAAGCTGAATTTGTTTGAATACCTGCTTCCCCGTTTTCATAAACAGCTGAATGGACCCCGAGGAAGAACTTTTACAAAGAAGTTCTACAGAGATCTTCAGAAACTGGATAAGTATATAAAGATAGGGGATGAGGAAAAAACCAGGGGAAAGATGCTGAATTTTCTCTGCAGAGGATTTCTTGCTGAAACAGGTGCTCTTGACGGGGGAGATGAGACCTCATTCAGCGATACAATTAATGCTGTTAAAGAAGCCCTCAGGCCCATGATTGCTCCAAACCGGGATGTTATGGATGGTGTGAAGTTGGTTTTTAAACAGAATAACTGGAAAATCCCCCGAAAAAGACCGCCCTTCAAGGCAGCCGCACAGAAGGGAATCAGATCCAAACCGTCAAAGACAGGTTCCATGTCTCAGAAAAGAAAAGTAATAAAGCCTGCTGAAGACTAATTCTTCTTTTTCCATTTTGATACTTTAGTCACCTCTATACTGACCTCTTCAATCAGAATTCCTGTGAAGCGTTCAACCTTATCAAGGACATAGGCCTGCAGATCGTGAAGACTGCCTCCCAGCTGACTGCCGTAACCGGCTTCAATATCTGTTTTGATCCTGTATCCCCGTCTCTCTTTTTTAACTGAAATCTTAATTACTTTTATTTCGCAGTCATACTCATCGATACAGTGGAGAATCATCTGCGAGAGGGCAGCTTCAGAAATTTTAACTGTTCCCCGTTTCCTTTCTGTTGCAAACTCGGGAGTGACTATAGCCTTTTCAAATATCTGAGTCTCTTTTCTGAAACCGAAACTTTTTCTAAATAGAATCTTAATGGAGTCTGAAAGAATATGGGAGTAGTCAGTTTTTACTTCGATTGAGGGAACAGGAATAATATGTTTTCCTTCGGAATAGCGGGCCTGTATGGCCCTGTCTATCTCTTCCCGGCTTGCTATATCTTCAATCCTGATGATTTTGCTTACAGGCGGCAGCCCGAGGCGTCCCACTATTTTACTGACCATCTTTTCTGAAGTACCTATGAGAAGTATTTTTCTCACCTTCTCTTTCTTAATGGTGTCTCTTACATCCATTCTATGCTCAGGATCATCGAACAGAGCCGTCTTGATGGCTCCCATATACAGTTTCTCTTTCTTAGCCGATTTGCCTGCGATGATTCTATTGTCATTTATGAGAAGACCGTCATCAATCATATAGGGGATGTTGTATTTTTCTGCCAGAAGACGGGCGCGGAAACTCTTTCCAGTACCGCTTTTTCCGACCAGGGCATACACAGAAACTCCCCCGAGAATTGTAAGAAGGGAGGAAAATGTTTTTTTTAGTTTTTCACCAGGACTGCTCATGAATCTAAATATAATCAATACCCCGGTCCGGGTAAATGAAAAAGCTCATTAAAGGTTCTTTTATATCTATATATTCTTGACAAAGGAGAGAGTTAAACGGAGAATTATCCAAATGGTTCCTACTATGAATATCCTCAGCAGTACATGTGGTTTTAAAGATGAATAGCCGTTCTCGGAATATCCTCCCACGTACAGCATCCCTTATGCTGATATTTGCTGCTTTTGCAGGACTTTTCTTTCTTTATACACACTGGACATATGAGGGCCGGTTCTGGCAGAACTGGTATCCTCTCCTGATATCAGAATCCCTGATGAGTCCTGAACTTGAATCTGAAGTACTCAGACTTAGCGGCGGTGATGTGGTTACAAAATCCGGAACTGTTATGGAATACACGGATTATAAAGATCTTGAAAGCATAAGTCTTGAAGATTTTTCAGCAGGGAAGGGGCCTTATAAGGAAGATCCCAGGATCGATCCTTATATGAATGGGATTGGATCTTATTTTAATCAGAACATATATGAAATTCTCTATTTACCAAGTGATAAATCTCCTCTAGACTACCAGAGGCTTTTTTCTGATTCATCCCTTATGGCTGAGACAGACTGGATTTTGCCTGACTGGAATAAAAATTATATTGAAGTTTTACTTTTTGCATCAGTTTTATTGCTGCTCTGTTTCGGATCATTAAGATTCTGTGTTACGGTTTCCGCCTTTTTTGCAGCAGGACTTATTGTGTATGCCCAGGGGCAGAACAGTGTATTGCTCGTCTTGGCTGTAACAGCACTTTTATTAAGATTGTCTGTTATGGGTTCCACCAGGTTCTCATGGTATTTTCTACTTCCCTTTCTACCGGCGGCAGCCTCTTTTTATATGGGATTGATTCAAATCCATCATCTGGAGTTGACAGGACTGGTCATTTTATCTTTTATAGGAGCAGCGTTCTGGCCTGAGCGAGCAGCTTCCCTGAAGGAGAAGAAGCAGAAAACCAGGAGAGTATTCCCTGGAAAGGATCATGCTCTTTTTGAACCTGTTTCATTATTTGAGAGACAGCGGTCTGTGAAATCTGCTTCAGGAGAGAGACCCTCTCTTTTTTTGATGTCGGCCGCTTTGCTTTGCTTATTCCTCGGCGGGATGAATCTGCCGGGAGAACATATATTGCCTGCCGGTATTCCGTCTGTGGAAAGATCTGAGGGATTCTGGGATTATGACGGTCTGGTTTTTACGGAAACATCTGGTTATCTGCCCGGTGCTTCGGATTATATAAAACACCGGGCATATCAGGAATCTTTTATCTACGGGGGAAGCTATAGTCTCCCGGTTCCGGGGTCGGTAATCTCCTATGAAGATTACCATCTATCAGATGGACGGGTTTTTGAATCAAATCCGTCGGTACTAATTTTTTCGGAGTCATGGTATAAATCCCGTCTGGAACAGATGGCCGACTCCGGACCGGGTAAACTGCTGGCGAGTGAGAGTTCTCCACCCGTTATCAGTCCCCGCTATAGTGAAACTGTCGGAATCAGTCTGCAGATGCTTCTTGTATTTGCAGTTTTTATAATTGTCTTTGTTCTGATCCACCTATCCGGTGTACACCATGCTTCTGAATACAGCGGCATCCGGAGCAGTGGTAAATTCGTATTAAGGAGAAAACAACAGGCAGCATGAGTCGTTTTAAAACTTTCCCCAAGGGGGGAATTCACCCTACAGACCACAAGGAAGCAACCTGTAATAAAGAGGTTCAGAATGCCAGCTTATCAAGTATAACTGTCGTGCCTTTATCTCAGCATATTGGTGCACCCTGTGAGTGTCTTGTTAAAAAGGGAGATATTGTAGAAGAGGAGCAGCTCATCGGTAAGGCCGGTGGATTTGTTTCAGCCAATATCCATTCACCCGTACCTGGAGAGGTTAAAGAGATCAAACGGATCTACCTCCCCAATGGAATTGCCGTAGATGCGGTTGTTATCGAAATGCAGGGAGAGTTCAAGCGTCTAGGCAAAGAGATCTCTCCTAAAGACTGGAATGGTATGTCCAATGAGGAAATCAGTGCAAAGGTTTCCGAAATGGGTGTTGTCGGTCAGGGAGGCGCTACATTTCCAACTCATGTCAAATTGAGTTTACCCAAGGGGAAAACCTGCGAAACCTTGATTATCAATGCCGTTGAATGTGAACCATATCTGACTTCCGACCACAGGGTCATGCTTGAAAAAGGTAAAGAAGTCCTGGAAGGAATCAAGATCGTTCAACGTCTTCTCTCACCAGAAAAGACTGTGATAGGTGTTGAATCCAATAAGATGGATGCAGTCGAACATCTTCTGTCTCTGGTCTCCTCTGAAGGCCTGGATATTGAGGTTATGCCTCTGGATGTTAAATATCCCCAGGGAGCTGAAAAGAACCTTATTAAGGCCGTAACAGGGAAGGAAGTACCTTCAGGCAGGCTTCCTCTGGAAGTTGGAGTCATAAATGCCAATGTGGGAACCTGTCTCTCAGTTTATGAGGCAGTTGTTCTGAATAAGCCTGTAATCGAACGTGTTGTTACCGTTTCCGGCGGTGCTATTAAGAATCCTTCTAACCTGAAGGCTCGTGTCGGTACAAGTTTCAGAACCCTTATTGAAGATTGCGGCGGTTTTTCAGAAGAACCTGTTAAGGTTATCGCCGGTGGACCAATGATGGGATTTACGGTTTATGATCTTGATACTCCGGTAACAAAGGGAACCAGTGGAATACTGGCTCTCACCGCAAAAGAGATTAAAGCGGCCAAACCCACTACCTGTCTCTCCTGCGGACGCTGTCTTTCAGCCTGCCCCATGGGGATCAATCCTACAAAAATCTTCAAATATATTGAATTCAATATGAGCGATGAAGCTGCGGATGCCGGTCTGATGGACTGTGTGGAATGCGGTTCCTGTTCTTTTATGTGTCCGGCTCATATCCCTCTTGTTCAGGGTTTCAGAGGCGGAAAAAAAATCTTAAGAAAAAATAGTATGAAAAAGGCGAGTAAATGAAAGATAAACTCTTGATTTCAAGCTCACCCCAGTTTCACCACCCTCAGAGTACGGCTTCCATTATGTGGACCGTTTCCCTCTGTCTGCTACCTGCAGGTGCCTGGGGAGTATATATATTCGGAATTAGAGCCCTTCTTGTAATGCTGGCAGCCATTGCCGCTGCGGTAGGCACAGAGGCTCTCCTCGGACTCGTTAAAAAGGAAAACACAATTGCCGACGGCAGTGCTTTTCTCACGGGTCTTCTTATCGGTTTTAATATGCCGCCGGCCGTTCCCATCTATATTGTTGTTGTGGCATCAGTTTTTGCAATATCCGTTGTAAAATGGACCTTCGGCGGACTGGGTGGTAACTGGATGAATCCGGCACTGGCCGGGCGTGTCTTTGTTTTCTTCTCCTGGACCGGAGGAATGACAACATGGACTCTTCCCCGCAGCGGCGGTGCCGATGCGGTTACCGGACCGACCCCCCTGGGATCTCTAAAGACAGGACTCTCATCCATGACCAGTAATATTCATGGTCCCCTGGATCTTCTGTCTGCAGAGGGTGTTCCCGTATCTTATATGGATCTGTTTCTGGGACGTATTCCCGGTTCTATCGGTGAAGTTTCAGCGCTTCTCCTGATTCTGGGAGCTCTGTACCTTCTGATAAAAAAAATCGCCAACTGGGAAATAGTTGTTTCCTATCTCGGCAGTTTCGCCCTGCTGGTCTGGCTGTTCGGCGGTTTCCGCTATGGACAGGGGCTCTTTACGGGTGATGTCCTTTTTCATATGCTTTCCGGAGGCCTGATGCTGGGAGCCCTTTTTATGGCTACAGATATGGTCAGTTCTCCCCTTACCCCCAAGGGTATGCTGGTTTATGGTGTTGGATGTGGTTTTATGACATATCTTCTCCGTTTCTTCGGTTCTGTACCCGAAGGTGTCTCTCTTGCAATAATCTTTATGAATATTTTTGTTCCTCTTATCAACAGAGCTTTTCAGCCCGAAAAATTCGGTGTTGTGAAGACTGAGGAGGAAGCCAAATGACAGCAACCATGGAAAAAGCCGGAAAACTGGCATTAATCTGTGCAATCTCCGCCATTCTGCTGGGTTTTGTAAACTCAGTGACTGAACCTGCTATTGCAATCCGCAAGGCTGCGGAACTGAAAGCTGCACTTTCTTCACTTCTGGAGGATGGTTCCCCCGGTGCAAAGGAAGACATCATGGATGCCGGATCTGTTATTGCCCGCTATCCTGTTGAGGGAGTCGGCGGCTGGATTCTGGAATTCAATGGAAAGGGATACGGCGGAGACATGAAGATTCTCGCCTCCTATGATGAGCAGGGAACAGTCCTTGATGTTGTTCTGATGGACAACGCAGAAACTCCCGGACTGGGAAAGAAGGCCGAAAAGGCCGAATATATGGATAAATTCAGAGGCACCGGAGGAGCAGCAGGTCCTGTTCCCACCACGAAAGGCGCTCTGGACGCACCTGATTCTGTATCAGGGGCAACAATTACCTTTGTTGGTATTGCCTCTCCTCTTCATGAGGGATCTGAATATATTCAATCTCTGGGGGATAAGTAAATGAGAGAATTTACAAAGGGGTTTGTAAGAGAAAACCCTATTTTTATACTGATGCTGGGACTTTGTCCTTCACTGGCAGTTTCTACACAGGTGGTAAATGCCCTTGGAATGAGTGCCGGTACTATTTTTGTACTTCTGGGTTCCAATATCATGGTAGCCCTTTTAAAGGATTTCATTCCTGATGAGATTCATATTCCTGCATATATTGTTATTATTGCAACTTTTGTAACTCTGGTTGACCTGCTGATGCAGGCCTATGCTCCCGGTCTCTCAAAGAGTCTCGGTGTATTTGTACAGCTGATTGTTGTAAATTGTATTATCCTTGGAAGAGCCGAGGCTTTTGCTAGTAAGAATACTGTAAAGGACTCTATAATGGATGCCCTGAGTATGGGACTTGGATTTTTCTTCGGTCTCACTCTGATCGCTCTGATCAGAGAGGTATTCGGAGCAGGAACAATCACATTGTTTCCCATGGGGAACTTTGACGGCGTTATCGAGATTCCCGGACTTGTATCCGCACCTGTAAGAATTATCTCTCTTTCAGCGGGTGCGCTCTTTGTTGTGGGTTATCTGAAAGCCATATTCAACTGGATCAGTTCCAGACCCGGTAAGGAGGAACTCTAATGAGCTATTTTGCAATAGTTATTACCTATATTTTTATCAGCAACCTGATTCTTTCCCAGTTCCTGGGACTCTGTCCTTTTATCGGTGTTTCAAAAAATGTTGAATCCGCCGTGGGAATGGGATTTGCAGTAACATTTGTTATGTCCATTGCATCATTGGTTACCTGGGCTCTTTATCATTTTATTCTGGTGCCCCTGGGGCTGACCTATCTTCAGACTATTATCTTTATTCTGACAATAGCCTCACTGGTTCAGCTTGTTGAAATGGTTGTTCAGAAGTATTCTCCCGTGCTGTACAAGGCCCTGGGTATTTATCTTCCCCTGATCACAACAAACTGTGCTGTTATGGGTATCGCTCTGATCAACATCAACAGTGGATATAATGTTCTGGAGAGCTTCACAGCAGGAATAGCCGCCGGTATGGGATTCCTTCTGGCGATCCTTCTGATGTCGGCTATTCGTGTACAGATGGAAACAGAAAAAGTTCCCCGTTTTCTGAAAGGAGCTCCCATTGCCTTTATCAGCGGTGGTCTCATGGCCATGGCTTTTATGGCCTTTGATAAAGCTCTGCTGAACAATCTGGTAGGATAAAAAATGGATCAAATATTAAGAATATTCTGGGGTTTCCTGTCCACAGTTCTTTTCGGAGGATTGCTGGGACTTGGATTGGCTGTAGCCTCCCGTAAACTGAAAGTAGAAAAAGATGAGACTGTAGAGGCCCTGGAAGGAGCTTTTCCCGGTCTGAACTGCGGCTCCTGCGGTTATGCAGGCTGCGCCGTTTATGCCGAAGCAGTGGCTAACGGCAGTGATAAAGATCTAACAAAATGTAAACCCGGCGGTTCTGCTTCTCTTGCTGAACTAGGGCGCATTATGGGTGTAGAGGTCGATACCAATGCTGTAAGAATGGTGGCCCGGGTGCACTGTATCGGCGGTAGTGATGTAGCTACACGCAGCTTCAAATATGATGGCATTTCCGATTGTAATGCCGCTACTGTACTTTTTAATGGCGATAAAGACTGTAAATACGGTTGTCTGGGCCTGGGCAGCTGTATTAATGTATGCCCGGTTAATGCCATATCCAAGACCGAAAACAGTCTTGTTGTTGTCAATCAGGATCTTTGTATCTCCTGCGGAAAATGCGTTGATATCTGTCCTACGGGTGTAATGAGAATGATTCCCGAGGATTCAGACTTCATTGTGGCCTGTAATTCACGGGATAAGGGTAAGATTACCAAGTCCAATTGTAAGGTCGGATGTATCGCCTGTAGGATCTGTGAGAAAAAATTTCCCGAAGCTGGATATAAAATTGAGGATAATTTATCTTTTCTGAGTTATGATGGTAGGGGCGAGGGCAGAGCAGATGCTGCTGAGAAGTGTCCTGCAAAATGTATTATCCCAAATAAAAGTGAGAAACCTGAAGAAGTGCCAAGTGCCGGTTGATCTCAACCGTGCCGGGGTATCGGCTCCATAAATGAAAAAAATTAAGCTGGTTTTTGGAACTAACAGTACACAAGCTCTAGATTTGCCTGAGCATCTTTATGAAGATGCTTATCAGAAGGCCTATAAACCCTTCCTGACGGCGGTGTATAATTTTCCGGAACTGGCTTTGACTCTACACTATTCCGGACCTCTCCTCTCCTGGCTGGAGAGGAGGCATCCTGAGTTCATTACTGTTCTCAGGGAGATGGTTGAACGGAAACAGGCTGAAATCCTCGGGGGAGGGTTCTATGAACCCATCCTTCCGCTTATTCCCTCCTCAGACAGGGTCGGTCAGATTGAAATGATGACCACCTTTATTAGAAAGAGTCTCGGAAAACGTTCCAGAGGCGCCTGGATTGCCAGGCAGATCTGGGACAATCAGATGTCTCATACTCTTAAGAGCTGCGGCATGGAATACACCTTCATGGATGAAACCCGCTTCATAGAGGCAGGAATCCGTGAATCCAGGTTGTTCAGGCCGGTTCTGACAGAAGAGCAGGGAAAGTCTATACAGGTATTCCCGTTGTGTAACCGGATTCAGGATATGATGTTTGTTAAAAGTCCTTCCGAGGTCATCGACGAATTACGGAATATAACAAAGGGGATGGGGCCTGATCCCATTATCTCCCTTATTCTTCCCGGAGAATCTCTTAACAGTGATTTAAGTGATGATACAGCAGTCTGTGATACCCCATGGCTGGAGGAGTTCTTCACTCAGCTTGAAGAGAACCGGGAATGGATCGAACTGAGTCTACCCGGCCGCATCGTTCGGAATCCCATGCCTCTGGATAAACGATATTTTTCCACAACAAGTTTTACAAATCTCATGGAGTGGAAAAAAGAAAATTATATCCCCTCTTCTGAGGAGACTGCGGGTAACTGTAATTACAGACATTTTCTGACTGTGTATCCGGAAAGTAATCTCCTTTATTCTAAAATGATGTATACCCAGATTCTGACCAACCAGGTCAGAGGAGATAGATACAAGAAAAAATCTGCCAAGGAAGAGCTTTGGAAAGGGCAGAACCATTCTCCCTACTGGCATGGACCTAATAAGGGTATTTACAATATTCAGCTTCGTCACAGTGCCTATCGTTTTCTGATTGAATCTGAGAAGACAACAAGAGAGAAGGGGATATTCATCCCCGCTCTGATGCCTATGGATTTTGATATGGACGGTCTGGACGAGTTTGTCTATCAGGGACATACTTTAAATGCCTACTGTCATCAGAAGGGCGGTTCCCTGATTGAACTGGATTACCTCCCTTCCAGCTGGAATTATCTGAATACCCTGAGCCGTCACAGAGATGGAGCGGGTAAAGGTAATCACAGAGATCGTTATCTACGTAAAGCTTTCCATGATCATTTCTTTGAGGAATTTGATCTGGATGGATTCAAAAATGGAACTTATGTAGAAGAGGGTGATTTTCTCAGCGGCTATTATGATGTTAAAACACATAACAGAGAGAAGCATTTTCTTGTTCTTCAACGAAATGGATCCCTGGACCGTAAAGGCCGGAAGCTGCCTGTCAAGATTAGAAAACAGTATGATTTCAAACGGAACAGCGTTGAGCTGCAGTATGATATAAGCAATATCGGCTATGAGAAAGTGACATATAAATTCGGCAGTGAGTTCAATCTTTCCCTGCCAAGTCCTGCAAGCTGTGAGTCAAAATTCTACTATATCAATGACAGAGAAGAGTTTCTGGAGATAAAGACTCAGCCCGCTGATATCAAAGGACTACAGATCCTGCAGGTACAGGATGTTATGAACAATACAACCATTCAGACCGAGTTTTCCATTCTCCCCGATCATTTCTGGTGTCTCCCTCTTGAAACTCCCTATACCGACGGTAAGGGCGGAGAAGAGCTTCTGTACCAGGGAACAACCTTTCTTCCCTCCTGGGAAATAACACTGTTTCCCGGAGAGAGCTGGTCGGTAGATATTAGTTTAAAAGTTGGAAAGAGCAGCGGTAAGGCATTCGCCTGAGTTATTTTCTGATATTACTATTCCAGATTCTCACTGACAGCAGCACGTTTTCGCTGTTCGTAGATACTGAATAGCCAGTTATTTGACTGATTATAGTACTTGCTTCGTGAAGAAAGAAAATCCATAAATGCATATTCAAGATTTCCCGTGAAATAGTTAGCCTGTCCCTTGTAGAAGAAAAGACGGCTTCTGATTTCAGTATCATAACTGCTTTTAAGCTGGGTCTCGCATCTTTCAAGAAGGGTGCTCCAGCTGCCGTTGTCCATTAGAGTTTTTACCCAGGCTGTTTCGGGTGGAGGCTGATAAGAGTAATCAACCGGCAGAAGCTCCGGCTGTTTCCATAGGGGTGTATGGACTGATTTTCCAAAATTAAGTCCCGCAAGAGCCAATTCTGTTTCCGCCGTAAGATCGACAGTGATTTCGGGGATTCCCGGGTTGGGAAGTTTAAGTCCGGTTTCAATATCCAAATTTACGTTCAGAAGAGGGAGAGGAACATGGCGGGAGGCGAACTGAAAACTGTGAGCTGCATCCGGTGACCACTCCTCCAGTGCTATGCTGACTGCGTAAACAGTGACGCTTCCGTCATAAAGCACAATTTTACTTCCTGATTCATAAAGAGCCTGATCCACAAGGGCATAGTAGAAGGGGATACCAGGTACTACATGGTCTTTTAGTTCAATCTTTTCGTTAACAAAAACCCTGACCTGTGTTGCCTCACTCAGATCTTCACGGTTTATAAGTTCTTTACTTGACCTGAAAAGGATATGTGGGCGGGAGTGATCTGTCGTTTCTGCGCTGATCAGGAGATCCTGGCTCTCAGGATATACGGTGAGTGAAGATATTCTGGCTGCCTTTTCTTCCTGTACTACAGTTTTTTCAGCAGCTACAGGCTCCATGGACATGTTTCTGTAAGGGATGAATACATCAAATATCTTTCCACCTTCCTCTGCGAGAATAAGAAAATAGCGTGGTTCTGAGTCTCCGGGGCTGTAGAGGTAGCTTCCGGTACCTTTTTGAACCGCAGCAACCATTTTGTCATAGATAAATCTGACTGGATCAAAGGGTTTCTTTGATTCATAGATCCGATAAACCGGATTGTTGAGGTTCAGTGAGTCTTTCCAGGTTAAAAGAACAGCGCTTCCTCTGGTCTCCACCTTCAGCTGAGAGACAAAGGGGGCAAAAACCTTGTTTTCTTCAGCCGTTGTCTGTGCCTGCAGAGTTAAACTCAGAGATAGTAGTACAATGATAAAAAGAAATTGTTTCGTATATTTCATAGTATTCTCAGTCATAATGATCGGCACATAGACCTTTAATCAGAACAAAAAAAGAAAGCCTGCCGTTGACCCACTGTCAGACTGCCTTTAATATAGATTTATGAAGTTTCCCCAGAAGGGCCTGGATGCCTACAAAGCCGAGAGTAAAAGATCCCTGGATTCCGGAAGTGATGAGGATAATGCGGCACTTAAAGTACTGAATTCTGAATCTCCCGGACTGCTTAAAACAGGTGATATAGCGCTTGAAACAGATCAAAAGCCGAATAACCCGGCTGTCTCAGACCGGAAGAGCGGCACTCCATCTTCGGGTACGGCCCAGGCTGCCCGATTCCTTCTCCTTTTAGGGAAGGATGAGGCCGGAAAAGTTCTCAGAAAGATGAGTGAGGCCGAGATAGAACAGGTAACAGCCGAAATCGCAAGGATCAAGGAGATTGGACGTGATGAAGCCGTTCAGATTCTCCAGACCTTCGGTGACAGGTTTAACCTCAAGGGAAACAGTACCGGCGGACTGGACCGTGCAAGATCATTTTTGATACAGGCATTCGGAGAGGAGAGGGCAGAGCAGTTTATTGCCAGAGCAGTGCCCGATACTGTGCCCCCTCCTTTTTCCTTCATGAATGATCTTTCTCTGCCCCAGATTCTTCAGCTTCTTAAAGAGGAACCCCCTGAAACATGCTCGGTGATTCTCTCGTTTCTTGACGCAGGAACTGTATCATCATATCTGAAGAGCTGTGATCCCGGTACACAGGTTACCCTCATAAGGCAGCTGGCAAGAAAAAGAGATATGAATCCTGAGGTTCTCAGCCGCATGGATACACTGCTGCAGGAGAAGGCTCACCGCATAGGAAAGTTTGAAGAAATTGTCATTGACGGACAGGACAGGCTGGCTGAAATTTTAAAGCATATGGATATGGGCGCTGAAAAACGGATCTTAGGCGACCTTGAAGAGGGCGATCCTGAACTGAGCCGGAGTATCAAGGATCAGCTTCATACAATCGATTGTATCTTTCAGATGCGGCCTCGGGATCTTCAGAGTCTTCTTCTTGAAATGGATAATGACAGAATTGCCTTTATACTCAGGGGAAAGGAAGATACGGTTGTAGATCAGATCCTCAATCATCTCTCTTCCCAGCGCAAACTTATCGTGGAGGAGACTCTGATTCTTTCTCCCAGGGTATCCAGGAAAGAGGTGGAGAAGGAGACCAGAGAGTTTCTGAATCTGATCCGTAAAAGAGAAGAGGAGGGAGTCTATGTCCTCCTGGGCAGGGATGAGGACGAGTATATTTAAAGCACAGTGGTTTTTTATGGTTAACAGCCTATTCATGAGGCCTTAAATTCTATCCAGACTCTTGTCTTTCTGAGCCTCCCTATACTATTATCATCTCTATGACTGGTAACGAACTAAGAAAAAAATACATCGACTTTTTTGTATCAAGAAATCATAAAGAAATATCGGGACAATCTCTGATTCCCGAGAATGATCCCACCGTCCTTTTTACGACTGCGGGAATGCACCCTCTGGTTCCCTATCTTCAGGGACAGCCCCATCCGGCCGGAAAACGTCTTACAAACTATCAGAAATGTATCCGTACCGGAGACATCGAAGCTGTAGGAGACCCTTCTCACCTGACATTTTTTGAAATGCTGGGCAACTGGTCTCTGGGGGACTACTTCAAGGAAGAAGCCCTGAGCATGAGCTGGGAATTCCTTACATCCAAAGAATATCTCGGACTGGACAAAGAAAGACTCTCTGTCACCGTATTTGCGGGTGATGATGAAGTTCCCCGTGATAATGAAGCTGCCGATATCTGGAGAGCTCAGGGAGTTCCTGAAAGCAGGATTTACTTCCTTCCAAGAGAAGACAACTGGTGGGGACCCGCCGGTAACACAGGACCCTGTGGTCCTGACAGTGAAATGTTCTACGACACCGGAAAAGAAGCCTGTGGAGACGACTGTAAACCCGGTTGTCACTGTGGTAAGTACTTTGAAATCTGGAATGACGTTTTCATGCAGTATAACAAGACCGAAGACGGGTTGTATGAGAAACTGGATGCTCCCTGTGTTGATACAGGAATGGGTATCGAGCGTACTGCCACCATGCTGCAGGGTAAGAACTCTGTATACCAGACCGAACTTTTCATACCTATTATCGCCAAAGTTGAAGAACTGACGGGTAAACACTATGGGGATGATGAGGATGTAGATATTTCCATTCGAATTATTTCCGACCACTGTAAGTCAGCTACTATGATTATCGGTGATCCCAGAGGAGCCAAGCCCTCCAACCTGGGACAGGGCTACATCCTTCGCCGTCTTATCAGACGTGCCGTGCGTCACGGAAGAAAGCTGGGTATAACAGAAAACTTCCTGGGCCAGGTAAGTCAGGTTGCCATAGATATGTATAAAGATGTCTATACAGAGCTGGCTGACAGTGGCGCAATGATTTTAAATGAGCTTGAACTGGAAGAGAAACAGTTCAGTACAACTCTGAAAAAGGGTGAGCATGAGTTTGAAAAGATTCTCCCCAACCTGTTGAAAAACCCCAGGAAGGAGATTCCCGGACGTCTGGCATTCAAACTTTACGATACATTCGGATTTCCCCTTGAGCTGACAGAAGAGCTGGCCTCAGAACACGGTATGACCGTAGACCGCGACGGATTTGAAGCAGCATTCAAAAAACATCAGGAAGCCTCCAAGAAGGGTGCTGACAAGATCTTCAAGGGAGGTCTTGCAGATCATTCCGAGATGACCACACGTTATCACACAGCCACTCACATGCTTCATGAAGCCCTTAAGCGCGTACTGGGAGACCATGTCGAGCAGAAGGGAAGTAATATCACCGAAGAGCGTCTGAGATTCGACTTCTCTCATCCTGAGAAGATGACTACCCAAGAGCTTAAAGAGGTTGAAGATCTTGTAAATGCCGAGATTCAGAAGAGTCAGGCAGTCTCCATGAAGACAATGACTGTGGAAGAAGCCAGGGAGCAGGGTGCCAGAGCACTGTTCTCATCTAAATACGGAGAGCAGGTCAAGGTATACTTTATCGGTGACTACTCCATTGAAGTCTGCGGCGGACCCCATATTGAAAACACTTCCGAGCTCGGTAAGTTTGTGATCAAGAAAGAGCAGTCCTCTTCCAGAGGAGTCCGGCGGATCAAGGCTGTACTGCAGTAAGCAGAGCAGCTGAGAAGCCAGTTCTTTTTTCCTTAATATAATTTATCCTGCTCAGCCCATGAGGCGGGCAGGATTTTTTTTCTATTTTTAACAGAGGTATTTTATATGAAAGTAATAGCTATTAATGGAAGTCCCAAAAAAGATGGTAATACAGCACAGGCAATGAAGCTGGTATGCGATGAGCTGGAAGCTGCAGGTATTGAGACAGAAATCATATGTATTGGAAATAAACTGATCCGCGGCTGTATGGGCTGTGGAAAGTGTTTTAAAAATAGAGATGAGAAGTGTATCTTCGGTGAAGACGGGGTCAATGATATCATTCAGAAGATGAAGGATGCCGATGGCATCCTTCTGGGTTCTCCGGTCCATTATTCCGGTGTCTCCGGGGCCATGAAATCATTTCTGGACAGGGCATTTTATGTCTCCGATGCTAATAGAGGACTTTTTGCCCGAAAAGTGGGTGCCTCTGTAGCCGCTGTCCGGCGTTCCGGAGGAATCACAACTATAGACCAGCTTAATAGGTACCTGAGCTATTCAGAGATGCTGATCTCCAGTTCAAATTACTGGACAGTCATACATGGTACCATGCCCGGTGAAGTCCTTCAGGATGAAGAGGGTATTCAGATTGTGCGGATACTAGGAAAGAATATGGCCTGGCTGCTCAATCTTGTAGAAAATGGTAAGGGAGCTGTGACAGCCCCGGAGATGGAAAAGAAGACTATGACGAATTTTATCCGCTGACAGAGAGGATCGGGGAGCCGGTTTCCGGCTTTTCCCATTCTCCTAATGAATAAGCTTCAGTCTATTTGCGATATAGGCTATATGACTATTTATCTGTGCAAAATAGGAGATAAGATCCAGGTGAACCGAAGAGGTGGCAATCGATTCGGATTGGCCTCTATATAAACGCTCTATGTGCAGTTTCTTGTATTTTTCTTCCTCTTTCTTTTTATGTGAGTCCAGAACAAGCTTCGCCTGATCCATATCATCATTCTTCAATGCATTTGACAGATTTCCAAAATTTCTGTTAACACGGTAAAGAAGATGCTCCAGCTCATGAAAACCCTCTTCTGAAAAGATAAGATTCTGTTCAATTTTCTTTGCGGTTAGACTCATAATATTTTTGTCTATTACGTCACCGATTGATTCCAGCTCATTCTGAATATACATATAATTCATACACAGTTCTGATTCCTTTTCCGTCAATTCCTCCTGAGACAGTTCGGCAAGAAAAGGAATAATTGCTTTATGCAGTGTATCCACCTTGGAATCCAGTTCACTGACTCTTTCAAAAATTGTGGAATCTTTTGATCTGAAGGCTGTTTTCATCTCAAGTATCATTGTCTGGATTAGATCTGATACACGTATTATCTCTTTCTTTGTCATGAGAAGTGAGAGTTCAATACTGTTGCTGATAAGATTTGTTTTTATATATTTGACGCCAAAGGGCTTGGGGGACTCTCTTTCGGGAAAGAGCTTATTAAAGAGACGGAGTATGAACCTCAGGTTGGGGAAAACAATTATATGATTGATAATCGGCATAAAGGTAAAACCCATGGCAATCTGGCGTGCCAGACTTTCGGTTCCCAGTATATTGGAAGTAAACCACTTGATTCCCCATATATACAACCTCTCCCCATGGAAGGGGATTGATAATAGTATAAAGACCCATAGGGTACCTATCAGCTGGAACATTATATGGATATACGCCGCTCTTTTTGCATCCCAGTTCAGGGTCATACTCCCAAGAACTGCGGTAATACATGTTCCCACTGCTGCTCCAAGATTGATTGGAATTGCCTGTTCAAGAGAGATGGTTCCGGAAAGGGCCATTGCTATTGTTATACTTGTAGTTGCCCCTGATGACTGTATGATCATAGTGAATACCAGGCCCAGCAGCATTCCAAGAACCGGAGTTTCGATATTTTTCATCAGACTAATAAAGGGTTCATAAGTCCTTAGTGGTTTCAAGGATGATGACATCATATCCATTCCAAGAAAAAGAAGACCGAAGGTGAAAACTGTAAGAGATATATGACGTTTTCTTTTTGTCCTGGCAGTAATAAGCATTATAAAGCCGATAAAAACGATGAGTGTTGAGAACTTGGTAATTGAAGGAAAGGCTATCAACTGTGGAAGAAAAGTGGATCCCAGTTCAGCTCCCAGTGTAACAGCGAGGCTTTGTTGAAATGTCAAAAGACCTGCGCCTACCAGAGCGGCTTCCAGAACTGTTGTGGCAGAGGAGGATTGGTTGATAATTGTAATTCCCAGGCCGGTCAGATATCCCCGGGCAGGCCCCTTCGTCAGAGTCATCATTATGGATTTCATTCTGCCGCCGGCAATGGATGTCAGGTGCTTATTCATCTCCATCATGCCGAATAGAAAAATCGCCAGCCCTCCGACCAGGGAAAATAGATTCCAAATACTCATAGAATCACTCCAAAACTGATTGATTTTCAAAAAATAGTGCAGCCCGCCTCTCTTTTAAGGTGACTGCACTATTTAATTATATATACTGTATTGTAATACTATTTAAGAATCTGAAACTTGGTTTCATCCGTTGGAGTTCCACCAATAGTGGCTCTGATTGTGGCGATCCCTTCTGATTCAAACTGAGCCGCCACCTTTTCCTGAAGTTCTTTTCCGGGTGTCAGGGCAACCATATATCCACCACGGCCTCCGCCTGTCACTTTGGCTCCATATGCTCCAAGGGAAACTGCCTTATCACAGAGATAGATAAGCTTCTCATGAGACAGCCCCATCTCTATCAGGATCTTATGGTTTTTATTCATAATGCTGCCTGTTTCTTTCAAATCATCCCTGGATAGAGCCTTACCCAGTTCTTCAACCTGTGACTTAATTGTATCAAGACGTCCATTGAAGAGCTCTGAATCTTCCTTTTCCTGTTCTTCAAGAAATCCCTTCAAGGAGGCAGTATTTGCAGTGACACCACTGTTTCCCAATACAATTTCTATGGGCTTGGAAAGGTTTATCCTCTCAAACTGTTTCACATCATCCTTGATTCGGTATTTTATCACACCCCCATAGGACGAAACTGTATTATCCAAACCACTGGGTAAGCCGTGATATCCGAATTCACCTTCCCAGGCAACATGATTGATATCAAGGATGTCCATGTTCAAGGCGAATTCCTTATTACATGCCCGGGCAAAAGAGACACAGATCGCAGCACTTGCACCAACTCCACTGCCTGCCAGCAAATCTCCCTCTACTGATATTTTAATCGGATTATTCTCAAGATCGAGTTCCATGACTTCGACCATTCTATCAAAGGAAGCACGGCAGTCTTTTTCTTTAGCTTTTTTATACCCGGGAACTTCAATTCTTTTATCATCAAGAATCCAACCGGACCCCGTTTTCAGGCGTTCTACTGTACATTCTGTTTCAAAGGGAATCGCTGCCAGTATTGCAGGGACCTCCCATAGGACAAACTGATCTCCAATTAAAATTGTTTTACCAAATCCTTTTCCAGTACTCATATTTCTTCATCCTTATTTGTTAGTATTTTTTCCATTTCTTTTATAAGTTGTTCTTCCTGTCCAATTTTTACAGTGGTTGCCGCCGATAGTCCATGACAGGCATCTGAGAAGCCATCCAGAATTTCTGTTGCTTCCGGAAGAAAGCTGTTCAATCCGGGAATCAGACCGGATCTGATCTTCTCTGTGAGATTTCGGGAGACTCTCATTGAAATCTTTGTCGAGTTGAAATTGATAGTACCAAAACCGGGTACAATATCAGGAACGTTCTGAAATCCTGCGATATATTTTGATTGATCCAAAAAATCCATATCCTTGATATGAGTACAGAATACTCCTATCATTTTTACACCCATCGGGTTGAATCGATCCTCTACGTTAAACCATTGAATATGGTCAGTTGTACGAATATTCTTTTGTAGATTTTCTATTTCACTGCTGAATATGGCTTCTTTTTTATTCAGCAGTGAAATCATGTAATCAATATTTTCAGAATCCAATCCGGATTGACAGATATCAATGCCCCTGGATGGTCCATCACTATAATAGCCGACGCCTCCGAGTGTATCCAGAATATTACAGATTTCTTCTGCAGGATATTCTTTTTCACCAAGTGTAATGAAATACTCTTCACCCCGCTCTGATTTTACAACTCGTATCAATTTTTTCTTAAGCGCTTTATTCAGTACCTCTCTATTGATTCCGGAAAGACATCCATCGACTAAAAATCCGTCTCCCACTGCTCCGAGTACTCCCAGATGAGGGTATGAGTTTCCCTCTATTCCAAGGCTTTGCAGAAGGACCTCGGCGAATAAACTGCAGGTAGCTGAGGCGGAAATATCCCTGTCACCTTTTAAGCCGTATAACTCTCCGTCCAGGTTGAAAACAGATTCATCATCCACTTTCTCTGCGGGATGATGGTCCAGGATGATCACCAGGTTCTTTCCATTGTTTAATTCAGATATCAATGGAGCAATCTTTCCGGCAAAATCGGTAAATACTATGATCTGATCCTTTTTTTTCAGAATTATTTCCAGTACCTCCGGATAGGGTTTTTCCAATGAAAACCTGGATATTCCGTAGCCGATCTGGTCAAAAGCATTCAGTAAAATTGTACCCGAGCTCAATCCGTCTGTATCATTATGATGAAAAAGAGTCACATTTCTGGATTCATTATTCTTTAATGAGGAAATTGCTGCTTCCATTGCATTACGTAAATCTTTAATCATCGATAGTCTCCAAATCAGCCTTCAAAATCAACAACGTGAATGATATCGATCATTATAGTACCGTGAAATGATCGAATGCAACCATTATTTGTATGATTTGAATATTGATTCCCAGACTCAGTAAGAATATAATGTTTTTATGAAAGATAACGATCAGCTAAAGCAGCTTCAGTCTCAGGCAACAAGGCAAAAAAGAATAATTGAGTTAATTCAGAGAGATGGACATGTCCGGGTTCTGGATCTAAGTAAATCTCTGAATGTTTCGGAGATTACAATTCGTAGAGATCTGGCCTTGCTTGAAAAGAAAAATTTACTGGAAAGAACTCATGGAGGTGCAATAACTACAAAACGGATATATAAAGAGGTCAATTATAACAGCAGATCCGATCAGGAATTAGAAAATAAAGATTCCATAGCAAAACTTGCGGCTGGTCTTATCAATGATGGTGATACTGTTTTTATTAATGGAGGTTCAACTACCTTTCATATTTTCAGATATATCAACAAAAAGAACATTAAAGTAGTTACCACAAATGTCGGCTGCATTGGACAGATTGAGAATCCGGATATTGAACTGATATTAGCTGGAGGACTCTATCATCCTTTGTCAAAATCATTTTATGGTGGATTCACCAATGATATATTAAATCAGGTTAATGCCAATAAGGCTATTCTTGGTGTTCATGGCATAAGCTGTCTTTATGGTTTAACAACACCCATGCAGCATGCAGCTGATACAAGCAGATTGATGATGAACAGAACAAGAGGGGATATCATTGTTGTTGCTGATCATCGGAAGATCGGTCTGGTCTCGGATTACGTTACTGCCCCTGTTAATAGAATCACTACACTCATAACAGACTGGTTTCTGGATAAAGAGTATATAAAGGATTTTGAAGAGCAGGGGATTACTGTTATTCAGACAAATGCCCTCGACTGACTGGCGGCATTTCTGTTTGCCCGGGGAAGCCTTTTCCCCGGTTTCCTGTAATTCTCCGGCACCAACGTTATCTTCTCCTCTGATAGTGTATAATTGGTGGATAAAATACTTTAAAAGAAGGTGTCTAATGGAAGAATCAGATTTTCACAAGCGGTTGAAAAATACAGGACGGAACGATCTGTGTCTCTGCGGTTCAGGTAAGAAGTACAAAAAATGCCATCTGAACGAAGATAAAAGCTTGGAACATGAAGAGTTTAAGAAACGGGAAGAGGAATTGAAGGCCGAAGAACATAAGGCTTCCGAACTTGAAAAAGAGAATCCCGAAGCAAATGATTCTTCAGCCAAAAAGAAGGTGAAAATTGACAACTCCTTTAAATCACCCGCCTCAAAGGCACGTGGAGTGAAAGGGATCAAATCAACCAGTATTCCCCGCAGACCTGCAAACTGACTTTCTATCTCAATATCTTTACGGAGTTTAATTCACAATTCTGATGAAATTGAATTAAAATAGAATTAAGAGGAATGAAATTCTGAAGATATGTTGATAGGAGTTTACTTTAAGAATGGAGAATTATCTGAAAAAAATAAAAGTGCGACGTTTTTTCTACACAGCATTTTTATTAATTCTCATTTTACAGTCTTTCTATTTTTCATTCCTCTATCTTTCAAATTTAAAGAGAAGCTATAGCGAAAGGGTCGATCAGATTCAGGCTGATATTCTCAATGAGAAAAAAATCCAGGTTAAAGTAATAGTCGAAGCGAAACTCACAGAGATTATTCAATCTGAGAAATTTATGATACATCAGTATGATGATAAGGCAAAAGTATTAGGTACTGCTATTTCCACTTACTTTGAGAGGGGGATTCCTGTTGAAAATATTTCGGAGAACCTGGGGTGGTTTCCTTCAGATATCTGGAGTTATCAGATTATTGATAATGAACTGGAGATAGTTCTTCACAGCTCTTATGCAACGGATGAGAAGACGATAAATCAGGGGGAATGGATTACCTCTTATAGCACACGAGTATCAGATAGATATGAAATAATTGTTTTTCTTACCCCCTCTGTATTTAATGAGATATTTATTCAGCAGGTTCGTTCAACTATATATGCCGCCCAGCTGCCTGAAGGTGGTTATATCTGGATTAATAATATTCTCAATTATGATGGTGGTCAAGATTATGCTATCCGTCTTATTCATCCAAATCTACCCGAAACAGAAGGATCATTCCTGTCTACAGAATCAAAGGATATAAAAGGTAATCCCTTTTATCTTACGGAACTGGAGGGGATCAGAGATTCGGGGGAGATATTTAACGAATATTACTTTAAAAAATTGGATTCTGACTTAATCATCCGGAAATTAAGCTATGCAAAACTCTATAAGAAATATAACTGGGTGATTGCTACAGGGATTAGTCTGAATGATTTAGATAACTCGATTTATCTGGAAAAGCTGAAGATGGATGATAAGTTTAAAAGAAGAATTATCGAATTTATTATTATCAGTATGGCCTCGATAATCCTATCAATAGGAATCATAATAATTTTTGAAAAGAAAATATCAAAATTGATTAACCGCTATTCAGAAAAATTAAAGGATGAAAAGGATAAACTGACTCTTGCCTATAATCAGCTGAAAGAAATTGCCTATCTGGATAGTCTTACAGGTCTTGTAAATCGTAGAGCCATGTTTCAACATTTGGAGAAGGAACTATCTCTGTATAAAAGAGAACAGCGCGATTTCTGTATTATTTTATCAGACGTTGACAAGTTTAAAACTGTCAATGACCGTTATGGTCATAACAGCGGGGATTATATTTTACATGAACTGGCAATCATCATGAAAGAGAATGTAAGAGAGGAAGATGTCGTCTCCCGTTGGGGTGGGGAAGAGTTTCTAATTCTCATCAGCGGGGGCACTCTGGAGAAGGGAGCTCTTGTTGCCGAAAAATTGCGTAAAGCCATTGAAGAGCATTCATTCCAGGCTGATGAAATATTTATTCCTGTTACGCTGACCTTTGGAGTCAGTTCATCAAAGAAAAATCAGGATTTGAAAGATCTAATTCGCGAAGCGGATGAGAAGCTGTATAAGGGTAAACGTTCTACCAGAAATTGTGTTGTATCATAGATTATCTTATCTCTGCCCCGAAGGGGATCAGAGCGAGTCCGGCCAGTTTGAAATGCTGTTTTCCGAAAGGGATTCCTATTATGGATAATGTAAATATGACTCCCCAGAATATGTGTCCCAGGCAGAGTTCCCAGCCCAGGAAAATAATCCAGAGTATATTGCCAAGTGCCCCACCCAGACCGAATTTCCCCAGTGTCACTTCTTTTCCAAAGGGTGCAAGAACAAGACCTGCAGTTTTAAAGCATTGAAGGCCGAAGGGAATACCGATTATGGTGACACAGCAGAGTAGACCGGCGGCAAGCCAGGCCGCTGCACTCAATAGACCGCCAAGAATAATCCAGATAATATTGCCCAGTACATTCATCGTTTAATCCTGTGATATTATTTATTAAAGGGTTGATTCTGAAGGTATCAGAGTTTTTCCTTGAGCTCCATCATTTTGTCGATAACTCTGTTGTTGCGTATACCCATCTTCAAAAACTGTGACAGCATATCCAGGGCCTCTTCCACATCACCCTGACGTTCATAACTCTCCGCCGCCTCCAGGTAGAGGCGGTAATTTCTCGGGTCATTGCTGATCAGGTCTTTGAGAGACGTTATGGCATCCTGATAGTTACCCTTCTCTTTATTGATCAGGGCCAGTCCCAGAATTGCATAGGTATCAAACTCAATATTCAGAGCCTTCTTGTAGTACTCTTCCGCATTATCGTCTTCACCGATGTTTCTGTAGGCATCTCCTGCTCTTGTGAGGATAACCTTGTTTCTCTTGTCCAGATCCAGAATCTTATTCCAGTAGACAAGAGATTTTTCCTGCTGGTTCAAACCGCGGTAACAGTCTGCCAGGCCGAATAGAGCATAGAAGTTATTGGGCTGGTTTTTAAGAGCCTCCAGAAAATAGGGGACTCCTTCATCAAAAGTTTTAAGCTTTCTATGACAGTTGCCAAGGGAGGTCAGAACTCTGATATCCACATGTCCTCTGTTTATTTCCAGCATTCTCTCCCAGTAGTGGAGGGCGTCTTTATACTCTTTGAAGTCATAGTAGAGATGTCCCAGACCGATTATGGCATAGGAGTTGTTCTCTTCCATAGTCAGAACTTTCTGGTAAAGCTCAAAGGAGCGTTTGAAATTGCGTACTTTTCTGTAAGCGTCGGCGATTCTGGTAAGGACTGTGATATTTTTGTCATCATGGAGCAGATATTCTTCCCAGATGTCGATGGCTCTATTGTATTGATTCATGGCTTTATAACAGTCTGCCAGGCCGAAGAGAGCATAGTTATTTCCAGGGTGTGAATCAAGGCAACGCTGATAGTAAACTACCGATTCTTTGAATTTGCGTTCTTTTCTGAAGCAGTCGCCCATACCTACAAGGGCGTAATTATTGTCTACATCCAGAGACAGTATCTTGTCAAAGGCTTCCCGTGCTCGTTCAGTCAGACTCTCTTTTAGAAGCTGGTAACCCTGTTTAGAGAGTTCTGAAATCTGGTTAAGAGTTTCCTCTCCCGGTTCTTCTGATAAACCCTTGGTTAATTCGTCCAAACTCAGCTTATCTTGTGACATTTTTTAATTCCTTAAATAACTATTTATTAATTAGTTTCCAGCCATCCACGGACAATGTAAGCCATTTTTTCCACTATCATATTAACTTTATCCTGTGCAGGAGCCGCTTTATACATCCGCAATGCCTCAAGAGTACGATTGTGGCTGTAGTAGTAATCTCCTACCCGGATAAGGCCGTCAGTGTAAGCGATGGTAACAAAAATCTTTCCGGCTGTCTCAATGTCTCCCTCATTGAAAAGCTGATTCCCCTTTCGCATAAGAATCACTTTCCGTTCGGGAGTGAGAGGAATTCCACCGGTTTCCGGGACCTTTATAAATCCATCTTCCGGTATCAAATCAAGAATTTCCTGTCTCTTCATTGTGATACCACCATTATAAGGTCAAAAACAACAGTTTTCAATAAAAAGTGAACAATAACTTGCTTAATTAGATTATTCCTTTTGTGGACATGCCTTCTGATTTACCTTCTGCCGGACGGTATGCTGTAAATAGGGCCCGGCCAAGAGCCTTGAAAAGAGCTTCGGCCATATGATGGGAGTTGTCCCCGTAACGGCACAGAGCATGAATATTAAGCCCGGCTCTGTTGGCCAGAGCCTGGAGGAATTCTTTAATCAGGAAGAAGTCAAAGTTTCCTGCACTCTCCTGAGGCCAGTCCGCCTGAAGAACCAGATAGGGACGTCTGCAGACATCAACAACCACTTCCGAGAGAGAGTCATCCATGGGGATGACAGAGCTGCCGTAACGTTTAACGGCTCCGGTCTCTTCAAAACACTGCATCAGGGCATCACCCAGAACCAGTCCTGTATCTTCAATCAGATGGTGAGGATCTACTTCTATATCACCTTTGGCTTCTACATTGAGTGTAAAACCACCATGAAAGGCCATGGCATTGAGCATGTGGTCAAAGAAGGGGAGTCCCGTATTTACCGAGACTGCAGGACCCTTATGCATGTCCAGTTCCAGGTGGATCGAAGTTTCCTTTGTTTCTCTGTTGATTCTGACCATTTCAGTCCTCCCTGATCTGCTCTATGAATTTATTTATCGCCTTGAAGTGAATCTTGTAATAAGCGGGGTTGGCAATAAGGTGTACTTTGATATCGTGCAGTTTCTGAAATACCTCAAGATTATTTGCTTTCAGTGTGCTTCCAGTCTCTACCAGGTCCACAATACAGGGAGCCAGTCCGAGGACAGGAGCCAGTTCTACACTACCGTTCAGTTTAATTATTTTAACGGGAATTCCCTGATCATGAAAATATTGTCTAGTCATCTCTGTATAACTTGTAGCTATTGTCAGAGGACCGTTAAGTTTATCTAAGGAGAAATCCTTCAGTCCCGCAAGGCTTAAAGATGTGCCGCCGAAAGAGAAGGGAAGGAGTTTATGAAAATGGTGTCCTGATTCGAGAATAACATCTTCACCGCAGATACCCATACCGGCAATACCGTGGGCAACATAGGTGGGAAGGTCGCTGTTTTTTACAAGGTAGATCTTGAGATTCTCTTCTTTGTCGTAGGCTACAAGTTTTCGGTGTTCAAATTTAAAATATATACCTTTTGTTTCAAAGTGCCTCTGTACTCTGTCATAGAGACGTCCCTTGGGCAGGGCTATTGTCAATGGGGTACTCATTTTCTATCCTTTCCTTGCGGTCTTCAGTTTTTCTGAGGCTGGTTTCGATTCATCGCTGATGCTGCCTGGAAAATTGGCTATATCAATGGCACTCAGCTTTTCCAGTTTTCTCAGAAAGAGTGAAAAACCTACTGATGATGCGGGCTTTCCTCCGCTGTATCCGAAGTGATCCAGCAGACCGTCATAACGTCCGCCTGACGCAACAGCTGTTCCGCTTCCCTCAGTATAGGCATTGAATACGATTCCGGCATAATAGGCCTGGTCACCGGTTTCTGAAAGATCAATATTGAAGAGTTCATCAAAACCTTCTATTTCACTCCAGCCTTCACAGATGGATTTAAGGTGTTCCAGGGGTTCTTTGATGGCACCTTCCATCAGGTTTTCCCATTTACCTGCATTTTCCATGAATTCATCGGCAGATCCGATGAAGAGGAGAAGCTTGCTCAGTTCCAGAGCAACTTCTTTTTTATAGACCCGTCCCAGGGTCTTTCGGATCTCTTTTTCTTCTCTTGTCTGCAGGTACTTTGTAAGCAGCACATCCCCTTCGGGAGTCAGGGATCCGGCAATGGTTTTGAATACTTCTGTTGAGCCTACGTGAATGCGGCTTTCAGGAAGTTTCAGGCTTTTCATAAGTTCTGCCAGGAGAAAAAGAATCTCCAGATCTCCCTCTCTACCCGGTTTTCCTATCAGTTCGCATCCTGCCTGAAAAAACTCATGGCTGCTGATGTCTTCATGATTCTGATAACGGAGTATGGAATCGGAATAATAAACTCTCAGGGGCAGTTCCTCTTCTTTGAGGATCATACCCATCTGACGAGCCAGAAAAAGAGTTATATCGGAGCGGAGCATCAGAAGATCTCCCTCCCTGTCTATCAGCTTATAACTCTGCTCTTCGAGCTTGCTGTCCAGCAGACTTCTGTAATTATCATAGAAATCGAATACAGGTGTCTGTACCGGTAGATATCCCCAGCCCTCGCACATATCTTCCATATGCCTCAGGATCTTCCGATGTCTGAATGTTTCTTCCAGATAAAGAGATTCAGTTCCCTGTGGAATCCTCAGCAGATTATTCTTCATTTACTTACTCCAAAGTGTTATGCGGCCAGTATAGTATAAAAAAGCAAATTGAAAAAACCCCAATTTATCTAATTAGGATTAAGCATTTTAATTAAAATAGGAGACAATGCCTCTGACAATTCTATCGGCATCGTCCTGTCTGAGTTCTTCATTTCGAATAGCCCAGGCATTATTTCTGTATGCCAGATTTCTCACTTCCACCAGAGCGGATACTCCGGCGGGATTATTATGCAGTACTCTTATATCCTGAGCACGGGATATGGAACCCAGTCCCATATTTTTACTGAGATGTTCAGCCAGCTCCTGAGAAGCAGTTCCGCTCTCATCCGGATGATAAAGTACTCTGCTTCCTTCACCATCTCCGGGATTATTATCCGCATGAATACTGATAAAGGCGGTTTTCTTTTTTCTTATTCCGTCCAGATATTCTGCGGCTGCCTCTTTTCTCTGATCAAGACCCCAGGTATTACCCACAGGCCATACATAGCGACGGTCCAGGCTGTTGATGATTCTGCTGTTGTAAACTTCATTTTTCTGATTCACAAAAGTGATGGATGCATCCTCTGTGGTCCTTATGGTCTGATTAGGGCTGATAACCGTAAGGTGAACATCGGCACCATGACGGATCAGGTCTCTGTATACTCTGAGACTTATATCATAGCAGTATTCGTCTTCAACAACATAGACTTTATTTCCGTAGCCATCGCTGTTTTCCACTATGGCTCCAGGATCAAGACCGCCGTGTCCCGGATCAAGGATAATGGTATAACCTTTAAGCTTTCTGCTCATTGGGGGGAGGGACTTTGCTGCTTCGGTGAATTCATCCATCAGAGCAGCGGCATCCTTGTAATTGACAAGGGGGTCATTCAGATCTTCTTCATAGTAGTCGGCTGAGGGTTGGGTTCTCCTGCCTGTGGGACTCGAGAAATAGAGGGCCGGTATGAGATTCACTGCTGCAAGGCGGAGTTCGGTCTCTTCCACTGGCTGTTCAGTTGTTTCTTTTGGAGTTGAGTCTGTCGGAGTACTGCGGGCAGCCAATACTACCTCATCATCGCTGAGTTCCAGAGTCACAGGATAAAGCTGAAGTGCCATTCCTTTCCTCAGGAAATCGGAGCTTAGATTATTCCAGTTTTTGATATCATCCATGGAGAGTTCATAACGTTTTGAGATATTCCATAGTGAATCTCCCTGTGCAACCGTAACTGTCTGAGGCCGGGGGGCTGTCAGTTTGATGGTCTGCCCCAGCTTAAGGCTGCTGCTGTTAAGCATATTGATCTGTTTAAGACGTTCCTGGGAAATATTGAATTTGAGGGATATCCAGCTCAGGGTATCACCTTTCTGTACGGTCCATATCTCTCCCGCATAGGGTGGCCGGATCAGTTCAAGCTCCTGAGCTCTGCGGAGCATGGTGTTTTTCATTTTATTGACTGACATCAGTTTTTCCTGTGGAATGCCGTAACGGGCGGCAATCCCTGAGAGTGTCTCTCCAGAGCTTACAATATGCTTATCTGCATAACTCTGAGGTATTTTAAGCTCTTCACCGCTGAAAAGAACATCCCGATTCAAGTTGTTGAGATTTTTAAGCTCTTCTACGGAGCAGTCATACTCACTGGCCAGTGAGTAGAGGCTTTCTCCAGGTTCCACTTTATGGAGTGATTCTATAGAAAATGGACTCATCAGGGGCAGAAGTATAAACACAGAGATGATCAGAGGTTTTCGGAAAGTATAACTCATAATCCTTTATCGAAATAAAACCGGCTATTTCTTAGAGAAAGATACAGGGGATTTTTAATCCTGTATTCTGTTTTTTGAAGAATAAAGGAGTTCTGCTACCTAATATACAGTAATCAAGATTTCTCAAAATTACAGAAAAGCTTACTCGGCACTTTCAGCATTGACTTGATGGGTAATCAAAAATGCATTACATTTGTATGGAATACACGGTAGAAATAAATAAGAAGGTTCTTAGAAGAGTATTAAAGATGCCTTCTTCAAGACAGGATGATTTTTTTGATCTGGTAGAAGATCTCAGAGTTGGGGGACCTATTCAGAAAGGGTGGAAAAACTTCAGTTCTTTGAATCATGAGAGGTCTGAGTTTCATTGTCATCTAGGCTATCGCTGGGTTGCCTGTTGGAGAATAATCTCTGAAGAAAAGCTTAAATTGGAGGTATATTATGCAGGCAGTCGTGAAAAAGCCCCATATTGAAATCAATGCCGATACTATTCCGGAAGAACTTATCCGTTTCCTTAACGATACTTATGGTTATGTTGATATCATAGATGATGATGAGCTGATTGATATCAGAGCGACAGACTGGTACCAGGCTCGATTGAAACGTTCTACTCCTGGTTCTTCTTTACGTAGGTACCGTAAAAGAAATGGAATGAGTCAGTCTGAACTGGCAGCACAAATTGGAACCGTAAAACAGAACGTTTCAGCCATGGAGCGTGGGAGCAGAGGAATCAGCAAAGTAATGGTATTAAAGTTATCAGAAATATTTCAGGTTTCTCCAGCAAGGTTTATCTGATCATACATTTGTCTGCCTAGTCCCTGGTATAAAAAATCAGCTTTGATCTCCCATATTCCCGCAGGTCATACTGTCTGAAACTTCCCAAAGTTTCCGGAAAACTCTCCTCTCCGGGATAGTGCATGGTGAGTGTACCTCCCTTTTTCAGAACTCCTGAAGATTCCGCCAGTTGCAGAACTTCAAGTTTCTGTTTAAAAGGAAAAGGTGGATCAAGATGCACAATATCATATTCTCTACCAATCCTGGGGAGAAATTTTTCAACTGGTGTCATAAAGAGTTTTATCTCCGTTTCCACCCAGCTGATGTTCTCATAAATTGTTTTTTTCTTGATATGATCTTTCTCCACCAAATGGACCGGTTCGGCACCTCTGGATGCTGCTTCAATTCCAACAGAGCCTGAGCCTGAAAAAATATCGAGAAAGGAGAGACCATCAAGGGGCCCGAGAATGGAAAACATGGATTCCCGCATTCTATCCATGGCGGGACGGATTACGCCCTTTGGACATTTTATTGTTCTGCCTTTGTAACGGCCGCCTGTAATTCTCATATTAGCTCCTGTCTACCAGAGTGAGTAATATCCTTAGGCCTCTGCCAATGTATTTCTCTCTGCTGTTATTCAATTTAGACCTAAGGGTCTCCTGTAAAAAAAATCCTCTGCAGATTTCTGCTGAGGCAGTCAGCCTGTGCGGATCAGTGTCTCACTAAAGGGTGGAGCCGCATCCCAGAGTTCCTTCAATACAGAATTTTCTTCTGAGGAAAGTGCAGGGTCCAGCTCGAGGACTGCCAGAACATCCTTTCTGGCCTGCATAAGAACTTCGCTGTCCCTGATCATATCGGCTATTCTGAATTTCATATACCCCGACTGCCTGACTCCTGCTATCTCACCGGGGCCTCTCAGCTTGAGATCCTCTTCGGCTATGATAAATCCATCGCTATTCTCCATCATGATTTTAAGACGCTGTTTCCCCTCGTCCGTAAGTTTATTGCTGTAAATCAGGAAGGCAAAGGATTGAAGATCACTACGACCTACACGTCCTCTGAGCTGGTGGAGTGCGGAAAGTCCAAAACGCTCGGCATGTTCGATAACCATGATTGTAGCATTGGGAACATCTACTCCTACTTCAACAACCGATGTTGCCACCAGGATATCTGTCTCGCCATGGGAAAAACCCTCCATCCTCTCCTTCTTATCATCATCAGGAATTCTTGAGTGGATCAGTGCCAGGGATCGATCTGGAAATATTTTCTGAAGATGGGCATACATATTCTCCGCATCCTTAAGATCAATTTTTTCAGACTGCTCTATCAGGGGATAGACAAAATAGGCCTGCTGTCCTTTTCTTAGTTCTTCACGGACAAAGCTGTAGACCTTCTCTTCATTTCCCTCCCGGGTCAGGTGAGTCTCTATGGCCTTTCTGCCGGCGGGCATGGTTTTGATACTCGAAACATCCAGATCGCCGAAGGCGGTCATGGCCAGTGTCCGGGGGATAGGAGTGGCTGTCATATAAAGCAGATCTACGCAGCTCCCTTTTTCTGCCAGGGCCTGCCGCTGGGTAACACCGAAACGGTGCTGTTCGTCTATAACCGCCAGTCCCAGGTTTTTATATTCTACATCTTTTGAAAAGAGGGCATGGGTGCCGATAACAAAATCTACATTTCCCTCTTCAAGCTGTTTCAGCAGGTTGCGTCTCCCTTCTCCCTGGGTATTCCCGGAGAGATAGGCTATGGCGAGACCCAGAGGTTCCAGGAGCCGGGCTGCCGATTCAGCATGCTGCCGGGCAAGAAGTTCGGTAGGTGCCATCAGGGCGGCCTGCCTTCCTCCCCTTATAACATTGAGGGCGGATATAAAGGCCACCAGGGTTTTACCCGAGCCTACATCTCCCTGTATCAGGCGGTTCATGGGGCGTCCTGTTTCCAGATCGGCGCAGATTTCATCCAGTACCTTATCCTGATCAACTGTCAGTTTGAAAGGGAGGGATTCTCTCAGCTTTGACTCAAGCTCTCTGTTGAGTCCACTTTTAGTACTGCGCTTGATACTTCTCTCTTTCAGGGCATTCCTGCCTACGGCTATCTGCAGATGAAAGAGTTCTTCGTATATAAAATAGGATCTGCTTCCTTCAAGCTCTGATGGATTCTGAGGTTTATGGATTGCTATGAGAGCGCTGAGCCTGTCGGGGAAATCAAACTGCTGAGAAAGAGACGAGGGGAGTTCTTCCCTCAGGCCGGGAGTGTATTCTTTCAGCGCCTGATTTACAGCCTTTCGAATTACATTCTGATTCAGACTTCCTCCCAGTGGGTAAACCGGCAGAAGTTTTCCGAATACTTCCGGATTGGCTGAGGCAGGTTCAGATTCAAAATCCGCACAGCTCCACTCTCCGAATTTGTACTGGAAATGTCCATGAAGGAAGATCTGGCTCCCGTCGAGATATTTGTTGCCCAGGAAATTACGGTGATAACAGAGAAGTGTGCCCCTGGCCGAATCATCCTCCACCAGGAGTTTGAGAGTCTGCTTTCCTTTCCAGTAGAAACTGTCCCGTCCGACCACCGTCATTACAGTATTGACTGCATCCACTCCGGCTGCCTGGAGGATCGTCTTTTTTGTTTGATGATCCTCATAGCGCAGAGGGTAATGGGACAGAAGTTGTCCCACAGTGAGTATACCCATGGCAGACAGTGATTTATGGTGGTTAGGACCGATTCCTTTCAGACGATTTACCGGCTGCAGCAGTTCTCCAAGGAACATGGAACACTAGAGTCCTATCAGGAAACTGAACAGGTAGGCAAATCCGAAACCGAGACCGACTCTCAATACCAGCAGAATGGCTGCTGAAATCCCAAGGCCGGTGGTGAACTTCACAGTCTTGGTGGTAAAAAATCCCAGGATTCTTGCAACTGACTTATAGAGAAGGTTGTCGATCTGAAACAGAACCTGATGACTCCACTTCGCAAAAAACAGAAGAGTTATCAGTCGGAATATCATAAGGACAATAAAAATGTTGATAAAGAAAGCGAAGAAACTCCAGATCGTGTTCAGGATATAAACCACAATCATCATGGGGTCCAGGGTCCCTGAGACGGCAAGAGAGGTAAATATCTGGGAAACCATACCCAGAACAGCTATACCTACAACAGGTGAAAAGTCCATCATTCCGACGCGGAGCCAGGTGATGCTTTTGAATTTATTCAGATATGGATCTGTAACCTTGATAAGTATCTCGACACCCTTTCCATTGACACGACCCTGAAACCAGCTGAGAAGAACTCGGAAGATTATCAGCAGCATGTATACAGAAACAGCGGCAGCGAGAAATTGAAAAACAGCCTGTAATGGACTCATATTAATACTCCCTTAAGATTCTGGTAGGATTTACTCCTTCCAGACATTTGATACAATAGGATATCGCCCGATTTCCTTCAAGACAGCAGGGGCGGGGCTGATGGATATCTGACCTGAAATTTTAACTACGAATTTCTTACTGGGACGCTTGAGATGAAGGAAGACTGAACTGCTTCCACCCCTGTCCTGGAGAAAAGATCGGAAGTCTACAAGTTCATCGGTGAGAAAATCGCGTTCTTCAAGTTCAATATGAATTTCACTTGATTGTATCTCCCTCATATCCTCAGGGACAAACATCTCTTTTACCTTGAAACTCGGTTCATTCCGGGAGAGATCCACCTGTCCTGTGAATCCAAGGACCTTGTCTTCTTCCAGAAGATGTGCATATTTTTCATAGGTTTTTGAAAAGAGAACCAGGTCGATACTGCCGTTGAAGTCTTCGACGGTGGCAAAGGCCATTTTAGAACCTTTCTTTGTCATAAGGGAGCGGACCCCCTTGATCATTCCCATGATGGTATAATCTTTCTCAGAGGAGGCCCTGAAGGCCTTGTCCAGTTTGAGGTTGGTACATTTATTCCAGTAGGTTCTGAATTCGTCCAGAGGATGACCGGAGAAGTAGAATCCCAGATTGTCTTTCTCAATCTGCAGAATCTCCTTATTTTCCCAGTCGGGGACCACTTCCAGAGTAAGAACCGGGGTAATCTCATCCTGATTGTCTCCAAAGAGGGAAACCTGTCCGAACTGACTCTGCTCTTTGATGCTGTTTACATGATCCAGCATCTTTTCCAGGTTGTGGAGGAGGGTGGCTCTATTGGACGATTCGATCTTGTCGAAAAGACCGGACTGTATACCCACTTCCAGAACTTTTTTATTTACTGAACGAAGATCGACTCGTTCAAGAAAATCCATAAAGGATTCATAAAGGCCGTTGGCCTCTCTTTCGGCGATCATTACATCCACCGCAGCTGAACCCATCCCCTTAATTCCGATAAGACCGTAGAAAACCTTGTTGTCCACAACATTGAAGAATTTTTCGGAGTAGTTGATGTCGGGAGCGAGGATCTCGATTCCCTCATCCCTGGCGCTTTCCATGTATTCGGTCATCTTTGTGGTGTCGCTGATCTCATTGGTCAGGTTCGCTGCCCAGAATTCAGCCGGATGGTTAGCCTTGCAGTAGGCTGTTTTATAGGCAACCACCGAGTAGGCTGCTGCATGTGATTTGTTAAAACCGTAACCTGCAAAGGGCTCAAGCATATCGAAGATGCCCGAAGCGTGCTTCTCGGCGTGACCGATCTTTTTGGCACCGGCGATAAACTCGACCTTCATCTTCTCCATGTCTTTCAGTTTCTTCTTACCCATGGCACGACGCAGAATATCCGCTTTACCCAGGGAGAATCCGCCGATAATCTGGGCTACCTTCATTACCTGTTCCTGGTAGACAATGACTCCGTAGGTCGGAGTCAATAGTTCTTCAAGAGAGGGGTCAGGAAACTTGATGGTTCTGGGATTCTTCTTTCCTTCAATAAACTGGGGGATAAACTGCAGTGGACCCGGTCTGTAGAGGGCATTCAAGGCTATTAAGTCTTCAATGTTATTCGGTTTGGCATCCTTAAGAATTTTTTGCATTCCTGATGACTCAAACTGGAATACCGCAGTTGATTTTCCATTACTGAGCATATCAAAGGTGGACTTATCCTCTTCTGATACTGTATTTACATCAAAATCGGGATCAATTTTCTGTACTAGTCCCTCTACATTCTTGAGAAGTGTAAGAGTTTTAAGTCCAAGGAAGTCCATCTTTACGAGGCCGCAGGGCTCAATGATATCCATGGTAAACTCAGTCGTGATTTCACCGGTTTTCTGATCCTTGTAGAGTGGAACATAGTCGGTGAGAACGGAGTTCCCTATGACCTTGCCGCAGGCATGGGTAGAGATATGCCTGTTCATACCTTCCAGAACACTGGCAGTCTCAAAAAGCTCTTTGTAAGCTCCTCCCCGGTCATAGAATTCTTTAAGTTTTGGTTCTATCTCCAGAGCAACTTCGGTATTTATCTTACGTCCGTCCGGGGCCTTCCCTTCGGGGATGAGTTTTGTAATAACGTTTGATTCGGCAAAGGGGATATCCAGTACTCTGGCTACATCCTTGAGAACGGCCTTGGTTTTAAGGGTTCCGAAAGTACAGATTCCTCCTACCTGGTCGTGACCGTATTTCCGGTTGACGTACTCAATAACTTCGCCGCGACGTTCGAAGCAGAAGTCGATATCAAAGTCAGGCATGGATACACGTTCGGGGTTAAGGAATCTTTCAAAGAGCAGGTCGTATTTGAGAGGATCTATGTCTGTTATCTTCATGGCATAAGCAATGATTGAACCTGCTCCTGATCCTCGACCGGGGCCTACGGGGATGTCGTGGACTCTTGCCCAATGAATAAAGTCCCATACAATAAGGAAATAACCTTCAAATCCCATGCCCAGGAGAATGTCCAGTTCGTACTCGACTCTTTTTGTAATTTCATCTGTTACTTCGTTGTAACGTTCTTTGATTCCCTCCCATGTAAGGTGTGTCAGGTACTGCGCCTGGGTCTCAAAGTTTTCGGGAATCACATATTCCGGGAGAATCGGGCCCGGCTGAGGAATTATCAGATCACATTTTTCTGCGAGACGGACTGTGTTTTCAAGGGCTCCGGGAATATTGCCGAACATTTCATGCATCTGTTCAGGAGTCTTGAAGTACATCTCCGTTTTATCCATTTTGAAACGTTTTTCATCATCCATTTTCTTACCGGTACCGATACAGACCAGGATGTCCTGTGCCCTGGCATGTTCTTTCTTGAGGTAATGGATGTCGTTTGTGGCGATAATGGGGATGCCTGTCTCGGCATGGATTTTCTTGATTCCCTCTATAACTATTTTTTCTTCGGGAATATCATGATCCATGATCTCCAGGTAAAAATTCCCTTCACCGAAGAGTTCATTGTATTCAACGGCCTTGTCTCTGGCTTTTTCGTAGTCACCGGCGACCAGATAGCGAGGAATTTCTCCTCCCAGACATGCTGTGGAGCAGATAAGTCCCTCATGATGAGCTCTCAGAAGATCATCATCAATCCTCGGTTTATAATAGAAACCTTCAATAAAACCCTTGGAGACCAGAATCATCAGGTTCCGGTAACCCTCTTCATTTTTACAGTAGAGAACCATATGGAAGTTTTTATAACCGCTGGTCTGTTTTTCCTGACGGGTGGTGGGTGAGACATAAACCTCGCAGCCTACTACCGGATTGATCCCGGCACCATGACAGGCCTGCTCGAAGCGAAGGGCACCGAAGAGGTTTCCATGGTCTGTGAGCCCAAGGTGTTTCATCCCCATTTCCTGAGCCATCTCAACGTATTTGGGAATACGGGCGGCACCGTCCAGAAGTGAATAATCAGAATGATTGTGAAGATGAACGAATTCCAAGGAACTCCTCCCGAAGTTTTACATATTTTATTTTATCAATATAGTGCAGAGCCCTGATCCCTGGCAAGAAGAAGGGATCGGAACTTGTCTCTTTAGAACTGCATTTCTCCGGATTCTGACGGATCAGCCAGAGATTCAAGAAGTTGACGAAAAAGACTGTTCATCAGATATTCTTCGTAGGGGTTTTCCGGCTTTTTATAGTACTTGTAAAGATCCGCCATAATATCATCCAGATCCTTATGACCCATGGGGAAGCGGCGGCCCATAAGATTGGCCTCCATATCTCTGCTGCGCATCATAAAAAGACCGCCGTTTGTAAAGGCAACCCTTATATCCGAGAGAACACCCTTATCCATGGAGGCCAGGGCATTGATGGTGAAAAAATCGTTTCCCTTAATATTCACCTTCCGATGGAAGTGGACGCGGCCGTCGTAAAAGGGTATGCGGATACGGCTTAACAGCTCTCCTTCACCCAGGTTCAGGCTCCCGTCGGCAGATATAAAAGTATTGATATGAATCCATTTTGACTTATAGGAGGCCCGCCCGTTCAGTCTCCTTTTGACATGTCTCAGTTCCAGTCTGGAATCCAGCAGCAGGAGCACGGGATAAAGATCCATTCTTCTGTCGGAAATACAGAGGTTACCGCCTATTGTGGATACATTTCTGATTGGATGGGGGCCCATATGCTGCAGAGTCTCCATAAGCAGCTTCGAAGATTGGCCTCTCTGGGAATCAATCATCTCATTGATGGTCACACAGCTTCCCAATTCGGTATAACGATCTGTCCTTGTTACTTTCTTCAGTTCATCCAGCTGATTTATGGCCAGGATACTGTGATGTTCCGATCCGGGCTTGAAGGTATGATTCATCAGATGTGTACCTCCCGCCATAATCACCGAGCCCGGTGCTTTGTTAAAGAGATTCAGGAGAACAGTCATATTCTGGGGGATATGGACATGAAAGGCTGTGTGTTCTTTCACTTGAGCCTCCGTTGTCTGAATCTTGCTGCTGTCAAAATCCCGGATTTCAGGGTTTCATAGGGTGTGCAGCTGCAGTTTACCGTGGTAAGAATCTCCTGGAGCTGTCTTTCATCGGGGCGTTTGTAGCGGTCCAGAAGAATTCCTGTTGTAAGGGTTCTTGTGGGGGCACAGAAATCACAGAGATGAACCCCTTCCTGCTTGAACCCTCTGTATACATCTTCAAATTCTTCGGTCTCTGCATAGCCTTCGATGGTCATGACTTCCCTGTTTCTTATCTGAAAAACAGGAATAAGGCAGGAATAGACAAGTTTTCCATCCAGAACCACCGAACAGAGGCCGCAGTATCCCTTGCCGCATGCATTTCTCAGCCCGTTCAGGCCGAACTCATCTCTCAGTACGTCGGAAAGATTGAAATAGGCCGGTACATCTACACTGACCTCTTTTGAATTTAATGTAAAAGGAATCAGCATTAAAGGCCTCCTGACAGCAGGGATGCTGAGTTTACCGGCAGACCTGTAATGGATATTCCCGATGCCTGGGAAACTGCCTGAATAAAGGCGGGGGGTATGGTTCCCAGAGCCAGACCTTCGAGGCCGCCCGGAGGGGTCGTTTTTTTACTGTCCTCTTCAAATTGAAGGTGGAGTTCCGGGAAGAGACTCGGTTTGATTGCCTGTTTCTCCATGCACTGAGTCAGTGCCAGGCGCACTTCGGCCTCTACAAAGGAGCGGGCTGCCGGAGGATCAAGCAAGGTTCCACAGTGTATGCTCAGCCAGATCCTGGGAATCATGATCTCTTTTGTAGCCGTATATAATGATACTTCCACAACCGCACAACCCCAGGATGGGTTTGAGAAGGGATGGCCTATCATCTCCTTTTCATTCCATTCATTTGCGGTACGTCTTCTATATGATCTAGTTTCAGTAATGGGAAGTCCCTCACGGAAACGTTTTTTCTGAATTATGGAGCAGCATTGATCTATGAGCCGGGTAAATACAATGACATTCCGGGACAGACAGGCCGGACCGTTAAAGCTGTGTTCATCGGGACGATCCTGAATCAGATTGATCTGGTCTTCTTCAATACTGAGGGCGCTTGAAATATTTTTCTTCCAGATGGCCAGGATTCCCGGAGAAGCGGGGACTGTTCCTAGCTGTACATCAAGGTTTCCCTCTATCTGCAGAGTCGCGGATACAGACGCTGCCGTAAGAAGTTTGTCTCTGCTGAGAAACTCATAACCCTGACGGCTGGCGGCCATCCCTATGCCGGTGAATCCCGAGGGTGTTATTTCGAGGATGGTTTTATTAGTCCGGATCTGTCTTGAAACGGCATGTTTTCTGGTGTAATCCGAGGCTTCAGTAAGTGATTTGATCATATCGGCAAGAGGCGGAGTCTGGCGAATCTTTCCCATTGTTGTGTTCAAATTCCCCTTGGAAGAGAGGTTCTGACAGCGCCAGATGGCAGGATCATGTCCGCTTTCAACCGCAATATAATTGGCCAGCATCTCTATACCGAAGGCTCCCTGAGCCAGTCCCCAGGTACTCAGGGGCAGCCAGGGGGGAGTATTGCTTTTAAAACTCTTAACTTTAATATCCATATGACGGCACTGATAAAGACCCGCTGCTCCAAGACAGAGCCGTGTGACAACTTCTGATGAGAAACAACCGTAGGCTCCGGCATTCAGATGGATTTCGGCCTCAAGAGCTGTCAGGCGGCCGCCGGAATCTATGCCGGCGGTATAGCTGTAGCGGATCTCTTTTTTATACCGCTCTTCGTTTTCCGAAATAAGTTTGACCGGTTGTCGGAGTATACTTGTAGCACAGACAGCCAGTGCCGCTGTGGGGATTGACTGCCATATATGGGAGTCCCATGTTCTTCCTGCGGGATTGAAATGCATTTCAACCTGTTTTCTGCTGATGCCGGCTGCCTGAGCACAGAGCTTCCTGAGCAATGAGGGCCACTGGCTGTGAAGATGGAGAACATAGGTTCCTCCCTCCTTGCTGCAGTAGACTCCCTGTCTGGGATAGACGGGAACTTCAGGTATGGTCAGGGTAAAACTGCCTTGCAGTATGGAATCAGCTTTTTCAAGGCCCCTGAGAGTGGAGCCTTTCTGGATTCTTTTTTCCGCCGGACATGCCCGGCGATCCCGCATCTGATAGGGCGGGAATTTCGGAGTAGGGCTGATGACAATTTCGATCTGCTGTCTTATTTTAAAAAGCTCATCCGGGTCCGGGCCGGTCAGTAAGCCGACAGCCTGACCTTTATAAAGAATTTCATCCTCCACCAGGAGGGGAATCTCTTCATCAGGGTAGGGGAGGATGTTTTTTCCGGGGATATCTTCGGCTTTAAAAAAATTTATATGCGAAGGAAGGCGGGGAAGGTTTATCTCTTTCAGTATTCCCGGAGCCTTCTGAGCTCTGAGCTGAAGGGCATAAACCATTTTTTTTGAGGAGATATCTTCGGGGAAACGGACCTGTCCGGCAAGCCTGTTCCTGAATTTATCTTCACTCATTAACTCATTCCGGCCTTAAGCAGATCAATGACTGTTTCACAGACTCTCTGAATCTGTTCTCTGCTCATATCGGGAAAAAGAGGCAGGCTGACAACTCTCCGGTACAACTCTGAAGAGAGCGGATAGTCTTCTTCCTTCAGTGAATAGTATTTTTTATAGTAGCTCATCATATGGAGGGGTTTGAAGTGTACCGATGTTCCTACTCCCCTTTCATTGAGCATCCGGATAAAATCATTCCGGCTGATGTTGAGTTTTTCAAGTTTCAGGGTAATTATAAAAAGATGCCAGGCATGATCTTCTTTCCAGCGGGGAAGGTCCAGCAGCTCCGATACTTCTGAATTACCCAGGATATTCAGATAAGTCTGTGCCGCCTCTTTTCTCTTATTAAGAAATTCCACAGCACGTCTGAGCTGTACTCTTCCGATGGCTGCTGCCATATCGCTCATATTGTATTTGAAACCCGGGGCTATGACATCATATTCCCAGGGGGCTCCTGTTTCTGTATACCTTGCCCACACAGCTTTGTTGATTCCATGGAGTCTCATGACGTTGACTCGATCTCTTATCTTTTCACTGCCTGTGACGACCATTCCGCCTTCACCTGTTGTAATTGTCTTATTGGCGTAGAACGAGTAGACAGCCGCATCGGTCCAGGTCCCTATCATCCCTCTTTCGGAATTCACAGGGAAACAGTGGGCCGCATCTTCTATCAGAAAGAGATTGTATTTTCGGCTCAAGGTCCAGAGCTCTTCAAGAAATTCAGGGTCTCCGGCTATATGAACGGCCATGATCCCTTTTATGGCTGAACCCTCTTTCTGGAGAGCCCTGATTATTTTTTCACATTCTGCGGGGTCCATATTCATGCTGCCTTCTGCAGGATCAACAAAAACAGGATCAGCTCCGCAGTAGCGGATCACTTCGGCAGAGGCTGTAAAGGTATAGGTGGGAACCAGTACTTTATCTCCGGGTTTCAGACCCAGTGCTTCAAGTACAAGATGCAGTCCTGCGGTGGCTGAGTTGACTGCCAGTGCATGGGTGGCTCCCGTATAGGTCTCAAATTCCTTTTCGAATGCAAGAGCCTCGGCACCTGTGGTGAGCCAGCCGCTTCTCATGACTCTGAGAACTGCATCCTCCTCCTCTTTACCCAGAGAAGGGCGTGCAAAGGGAATTGTCTCAGTACTCAGGTTCATCATCGGGTATCCTCATTCCTGGAAAGTATTTTTTCAGAACAGATCTGAGTGCTTTTCTATTTCTGTAAAGGGAGTTGTCCGTATTGCTGTCTGTTCTGAAACAGACCGGTGCAACTTCGCCTATCAGCTGAGTTAGGGGAATAGGGAGTGGTTCAGATTTAACCTTGAAAATACGGGCGTATTCAGTCTGAGACGGCTCTTCTCCATCGCTCCACAGTCTTTCACTCACCTTTTCTCCCGGTCTCATCCCGATATAGGAGATGGGAATATCCTCTTCTTTGAATCCATAGAAGTGGATCATCTGTTTAGCCAGCTCCAGAATCTTGAGGGGTTCTCCCATATCAAGGACATAGAGTCCGCGATTCTCACCCACACCCCCTGCTTTGAGTACCAGGGAAGATGCTTCGGGTATTGTCATAAAGTAACGTGTTGTTTCCGGGTGGGTCACTGTGAGGGGACCGCCAGCGAGAATCTGTTCCTTGAACAGGGGAATTATGCTGCCCCTTGATCCAAGTACATTGCCAAAGCGGACCACCATAAAGTCCTGCCCTTTTTTGCGTTCTTCAAGAACCAGCATTTCGGCAATCCTTTTTGTGACTCCGTAGATACAGGAGGGATTAACCGCTTTGTCTGTAGATATGAGAACCAGTTTTTCTGTTCCCGCTGCTTCTGCTGCTTTTAAAAGATTGTAGGTACCGAATACATTATTTCTGACCGCTTCTACAGGGTTGTGTTCCATCATAGGAACATGTTTGTGAGCGGCACAGTGAAAAATAACATCAGCCTTAAGGCGTTTCAGGATAAAATTTGTGAATTCCGCATCCTGAAGGTCTCCAATCACAGGGACGACCGTTGCTTTTTCTCCAACCCCCCCTTCCTGCAGCAGTCTCAGTTCTTTGTTGATTCTGTAGATACTGTTTTCGCCATGACCCAAAAGGTAGAGACGTTCGGCTCCACCTGAAAGAAGCTGACGGGAGAGCTCGCTTCCGATACTTCCGCCGGCTCCTGTAATCAGAACTCTTTTTCCCCTTAGATAGGAGAGGCTTTCTACGAGATCAATCACTACCGGATTACGGCTTAAAAGGTCTTCCGGGTTAATATCCCTGGCCTGAATAAGGTGGGCATGGCCGTTAACTATCTGTGAAATATTCGGAAGAATCCTGATTCTGTTGAATTCAGCTTTACTGAGGATGCGGTAGATTATGCTCAATTCTTTTCTGTCGGCCGTGGGGATGGCTATGATAGCCTCATCAGCAGGAGTCGTCCGCAGTATTCCTGCGAATTCCTTTATAGGACCGAGAACTGGTATATTTCTTATTTTTGTACCGATTTTTTTCGGATCATCATCCAGAAAGGCCACAACTTCACCTGTATGGTTCTTGTTGCTTATTTCCAGCGCTATGTTTTCACCGGCAAAACCGGCTCCGATGATGAAGATTCTGTTCCCTTTTTTGTTGCTCACGGAAATTAGAATAACACAGTCCCCTACATTCGTTAATATACCATTTGAAAAAACACTTCCTTTTCTTTTTTAATCCGCCGATAATATGAAAAATCGAGGTGACTTTTGGACACCGGGAGTTATAAATGAAAACAAGTTCTTTTAAAAAAACTGTATTGATATGTATTTTTTCCGCATTGATTCTGGTTCCGGTTTCGGCCCGGACCGTTCTTGTACACTCTCCGTCTCCTGGAGAAAATTCAGAGGAGGAAGTAAAACAGAGTAGTCAGTCCGCAGAAGCGGGAATCATGGATGTTCTGTTTAACAGAGGCTGTATTGTCTTTTCCGATAATACAGATATGGATCTGGAAGGAATCAAAAAAATGTCTGTAAAGACAGATTCTGACTTTGCCATTGACTGGAAACTTGATGAATCCGGACTGAAGGGACGACTTATAAAGATTTCAGATATGACGATTCTGGAAGAATCACAGATATCAGTTTCAGATTATGAGAATCTATATCAAAATCATGAAGAACTATATACGGTTCTGGGAACCCGTCTGTGTGAAATGCTGGTGGGAGAACTATGGTAATCGAGGAGAGTAAAATGTTTAAACGCTTCAACATGGGAAATTCACTTCTTCAAAGAGTTTTATTATCTCTCCTGATATTTTCAGGAATTACAGCACCTCTTACGGCTCAGCCTACCTGGTCGGGGGATGCTGCGGTGGATGCTTCAGAGTTTGTTAACTTTGTAGATGATGTACCCCTGGCGGGAGCCTCAAGTTCTTTTACCAGAAATACGGTGATCCTTGTAACAAATCCGCAGAATAATAAGACCGTGGAAGTTACGATTGTTAAAAGAGCACCTCGTCCGGGTGTTTTTCTGGTTCTCAGTGAAGATGCGGGCAAGGCTCTCTCTCTTTCCTCCGGTCAGGTGATTTCTGTCCAGGTGCAGGTTGCCGAAAGCGGCATCAGAAGTGAATATGATGAGTTTAAAAGTGTTGACCCTGATATAAATCCTGGAGTGACAGTTCCTGATGAAGAGGTCCTGGAGACCGTAGTTTCCGATAAAACAGTTCCTGAAGAGGCCATTCCCGAAGCCGGAGAAGATTTTACAACGGCTCCCGGTCTCTCTTATGATGAGCCTGTTCCCGTTCCTATCCCCGGAGATAATCTGAGAGTGGACAGAGGCAGCCCCGAGGCGGAAATACATGAAGATATTATTTTGGAAGAGGTCATTCCTGTCGCAGCCATGGAAGAGAGTGACGATGTGCCTGCTTTTGCTCCAGTAGAGGAAGACATTCCCGTACTATCTCCCGAAACTCTTGCAGGGGCACCCGAAGAAACACTGGATCTGAGTGCTGTGGAGGAGTTGAGTGATACTATCCTGCCGGCAGGTGATAATGTCATCTACTTTCTGACCCCTTCAGATTTCAGACCTCCCACGCAGCCCATAGTCAGTAAAGAGGAGAGCGATGAGATTGTTCCCGTTCTTGTAGACCGGGAGACTCTGGAAGATTATATTGTCAGTCAGCTAAATAACGGCTCCTCCTATATTCAGCTTGGTGCCTACAGTACTGCTGAAAGTATTTACAGTGAGATCGAGGCGATTGAAGCCCGTTATCCCATGATTGTCTGGACAGAACAGAAGAATGGGTTGTCCCTTTATAAACTGCTTATTGGACCCCTTACGCGTGATGAAACAGGTGTTCTTTCCTACCGCTTCCGGGATTCCGGATACACAGATCTATTTCTGTACAAACCCTGAATAATTTCCTGAGGCCCCATGATAGAAAATAAAGATGAAGAAAGGGCTGCCATTCTGCGCAGCCGGGGCTGGGGATGTGAATCTCCGGCAACCCATAGAATTGATATAGAAGATTCCTTTAAGGACATATGGAAAGAAGCAGCCCCCCATACCATGATATCCATGGAGAGGGGCTATGCTGTTTATTCGGGGATCAGGCATATTGTACGCCGCGGTATTCCCGGTGATTTTGTAGAATGCGGTGTCTGGCAGGGTGGTACCTGCATGCTGATGGCTCTGAGTCTGATGCAGCTGGGTGCTGAGAAGCGGAATATCTGGATGTACGATACCTACAGCGGTATGACTGTTCCGGGGGATGAAGATAAGATTGCTTCATCGGGACAGGCAGTCTCAGAGCGCTGGGAAGAGGGCTGGTGGGCCGCAGGAACAGAGCTGGTGCGCAGTAATCTTGCAAAGACCGGATATCCCATGGACAGGTTCCGGATTGTAGCCGGTGATGTCTGTATGACCCTTGATGAAAATATTCCCGAAAAGACAGCCCTGTTGCGCCTCGATACCGACTGGTATGCCTCTACTAAGAAAGAGCTGGAGGTTCTGTATCCGGTACTTGAAAAAGGCGGTGTTCTGATTATTGACGACTATGGTCATTTCAGCGGTGCCCGTCAGGCAGTGGATGAGTATTTTATGAACGACCGGGATGCTCCTCTTTTTCAGAGAAGCGACTATACGGGACGCATGGCTCTTAAGGAAAACTGATACAGCTCCTTATTCAGGGCCCCTCAGGCGAAGGCCAGTTTATGCCTGTATCGGAACAGAAGATTCAGATACTTTCTGTTCTGCAGAGGATCATCCTTGAAGTAGAAGAGGTGGGAAGGGCAGTTGCAGTCGGAGCAGCCGAATCCCTGTATTTCATCATCCGCAATAGCCGACAGATCTCCGGCCATCGTACATTCCAAATCTCTGAGAGTATAGATCGGAAAGGCTTTTGTCTTTTCCGAAGCCTCCGCCAGATAATCTATATGCCAGTGCTTCCTCTTCCTTTTAGCCAAATGACGTTTAACTCTTGATTTAAGATTCTTCATTGCAGATCCGGCATAGATATACCATCCCTGTTTGAATTCCATCTCTCCCAGAGCTCCCACAGAAATACTGCAGTCATTCAGTTTGAGAAGAATCATATAAACACCGCTGTCTTTTTCAACAGCCCCGGCTTTATCTGTTTGTATAGGTACATCCAGTCTGGAAATGCTGAGCTCTCCATCTTCTGTGCAGGAGGCGCTGACTCCATGATACTGAACCCTGTTCCTGCAACGGGAAAGGGTCAGGGCAAAGTCGGGATCCGTATGCATATTGGGGATGAAGAGTTCTGTGTCGGGATTCATGATTACAAAGACAACATGGGTTTCTCTGTTTTTATCCTCTCCTATCTCAGAGAGCTCCTCTATATGCCTTGAGGCTCTGATTGAGGGGGCATCGGGGAACATTGCGATATTCTCTTCTATAAGGGTACAGGCTTTTACTTCCAGGAATACCTCTTTATCTCCATTGAAAAAGTGCCAGTCAAAGCGGGATTTCCCCCAGCTGTACTCGGCTTTTATCTCCCTGGCATCGGGAAATAAGCGGGGGATAATCAATTCTCCGGCAACTGCGTTTGCCTTTGCCGAGTAGAGAGGAACTGTGGCTCCGTTATATTCGGCGGCCACCAGGGTCCAGTCTGTTTTTCTTCCGGGAATTCTGCTCTTTTCCAGTGTCATACTGCGTCCGGGATTCATGAGTTCAATAAGTCTACCCGGATTGGGACAGTGGGCACGGACAATCCCTCCGGGAAGTTTTACCATCACTATAAAGCGGTTTGGTCTGGAGACAAATTCTCCTGAGGCATCGGAAGTAAATATTTTCATGGTCCGGATGCAGCCAGTTCCTTTAGACTGCGGATGATGTCGGGATGATCCCAGGGCGTATTTCCCTGACGGGAGGCCGCGAGAAATCCATTTTTATCCAGGATATAAGCTGCTGGAACTGATTTCAGGATATAGGCCTTCAGATTTGCAGGATCAGGATACAAGTAGATATCCAGGTCTAATCCCGCCTCTGCGGCCGCTTTGTAAGCCTGCGGCCTGTCTTCATTCAGATTGATCGGAGCTATAAGGATCTCACCCTCTTCAAATTCATCGTTTATTTTGTTCAGCAGGGTCAGGTCGGTCATGCTGGGAGGGATGACACTGGACCAGAAGTAGAGAATCGTAACCCTTTTCTGATTTGTCAGTTCTACGATTTCTTCATTCAGATATGCTGTAAGGGGAGGCGGGGTCATCTCTGATTTGGGAAAGGAGAAGCCCAGAGCCTTCAGCCGCCCTATCCCGCCTTCTGCAAAGAGACTGTTTCCACCAAGGATGAATAACTGGAGTATTACCAGCAGTATTGCAGTTTTTTTCATGAACACTCCCTTTAATAATGGAAAAATCGGTTTAAAAAAGTTCGCTCTGTTTCAAGTATGACAGAAGGATCATCAGGAAATTAAATATACCATGAGCTGCGGACAGAGAAAACAGAGAAAATCCTCTAAGTATCATCAGTCCCAGGAATATTCCGGAAATGAGAGCAAAGAAAGCAGCCGGCAGACCTTCATAAATATGTCCCGCCGCAAAGAGCAGGCTTATAAATATCAGGGCTTTGACAGGGGCGCTGCCGCCCTGACGAACCCTGAAAAAAGCATATCCTCTGAAAAAAAACTCTTCCATGGACGCTGCTGCCAGGCAGGTCAGCAGGCTGGGAATCAGCATGATGCCTCTGCTAAGCAATACTGCCTCCTCAGGCTTTGAATAACCGGCCCTCTGAAGCATTGTCAGAATAAAAGAGTAGAGGGAGTAAAGGAGTATCAGTCCTCCCAGGGTTATCAGGCTATGGGTTATTTTTATTTCTTCGGCCATGGCGGAAGGGCTTTCTCCGGTTTGGGGTGGAGTCTTTCGCATCAGGTAGAACAGGAGGCTTAGAATCAGCAGAGACTGCAGGATTGTCATCAGATGATAAACAGGATTGTCAAAGAGTCCGGCCGGCAGAGATCCCTGGTTAAGATAGGCAGGAAGAAAAATGATCAGAAAAATGACAGGGAATTCGGCCTTTTCTGGAATTGAGGGTATACTTATACTGATTTTGTTCAAAATGAGCCTCTTTTCACTTCGAAAACAGTTTACTTTATCTTTCTACAGTTGAAAACACCTGTTAATGGTAAAAGATGATGCTCATGATGCCGATAATCGAGATATAGAAATATGAGCATTCTTTACACCGTGTTAACCATCTTTATAATCGTCTCAAGTATTCCGCTGCTCCTGGCTGTCAGAAAAGGTCTGGCCAAGGTGGACTGGGTCGAGTTCTATTCCATGGGAAAAGATGCAGGATTCAGTTTTAAAGAGATCGGCCTTTTAAGAAAAGTCGCCGTTGTGAATAAACATCAGAAACCCTCTTCTCTGTTCTGGTCCATAGATGTTCTTGATAAGTCTCTGGCGGGGATTCATAAACAGATAGAAACTGAGAGTGATCCGGATGAAAAGGATTATCTGGAATATCTCCTTAAAAAACTCTATTCATACAGAAAAAATGTAGAATTCAAGAAACCCAGATACAACAGGGGTATTGAATCCACTGCTGATATCTCCATTAATCAGATTGTTAAACTCAAGGTGGATGTCCTTGGTATCTTCGAATGCTCTGTTCTGGAAAATAACCGTAATTATATTCTTGTAACCTACCCTAAAGGCCCCCCCGTTCCTGTGGGATTCAGCTGGAGGGACAGAACTCTGAATGTATATTTCTGGAGACGAGAGGATGCAGGATATTTTTTTCAGTCACGCATAATGGAAGGATATCCTGATAGAGAATTTAAGACCCTCCGCATGTCCCATTCGGATGTAGTGCTGAGAAGTCAGAAAAGACGTTCTGTCAGAACCAGCTGCAAACTCCCTGCCCAGCTCTATCCTCTAAAGAGTTTAAAGGCTTCAACTCAGCTCCCCGAGGGACAGCCGGGACTGCGCTGTGTCGTACAGGATGTTTCAGAAGACGGTGCCGCCATTCTTATCGGCGGTAAAGGAAAAGTTAATATGTGCTGCAAACTGCAGATGGATCTCTTCGGTAGAATTGCCATCCTCAGAGGAATTGTACGCACTATCGATTTTGATAATAAGAAGAATCTCTCTGTATTGCATATTCAGGCAGAAGAGCCGGATGAACAGTCCCGTTATCTGATTCTGGCTTTTGTATATGATATATACAGAAATGAACAGATGCAGAACGGTAACTCTGTTCCCCCTCTAGACCCGGAAACTCCCGAATTAAAAGTGGAAAAAGGTGATTTTGCCGATCCTGTTCCCAAAGACGATAATTTACCGGTAGAGGATGAGCTTGAAGCTCTTGAAGCTGTTGAGGAAGAATTACCAACTTTCGATTACGACTGAATCTCTTCCTTCTACAGCGAAATATTATCAATTTAACATATATCTGACAGCTTCCCTTTCTTTACATTTTCCATACAACGTATTAAGTTTATCTTCTACAAAGCACCACATCACTCAGCTGCTTTGAAATTGCAAGGAGTATCCGGCATGAGTAAGATAATTAGAAAATTATGGGTTCCAGCCCTGTCCTTTTTACTGTTCAGTTGTGCAACAGCACCTGAATCGGGATTGGTAGCGGAAGCAGATGATAAACCTGTGACAAGCGAAGAAAAAACGGAAGAAAAAGCTCCCGTCTGGGTTACTGTAAAAGTTGATGAGTTTTTTGTTTCTCAGGAAACTATTAAATATGATGACGGTTTTATCGACGGTTATCGTCTTTACGAATACAGTGAATCCGGTCAAATCATAAATAAAATTCATGTCGGTTCCGATGAGAGAATCATTTCTGAAGAGACTTTCAGCTATAACGGCGACGGTCTGATGATGGAGAGCCATTTCTTCTCAGGAGGAGATGAAGTTTCCTATTCTGAGTTCATTTATAATGAAAATAAACAGCTTATCGAAGAGAGTTACTTCAATCCCGAAGGACAGCTTCTGGCAGTTTCGTCCTATGAATATGATGATAAGGGCCGTAGAACAAAGTGGGTCTCCGGTGACAGCGGCGGTATTCCCATGATGTATACCGAATATGAGTATAAGAAAGATAAACTTGTACAGATGAATTACCATATGCCCAGTGGTGAAATGGAAGGTTTTACCCAGTTGGAATACAAAGGTGATAATCTTATGACCGAAGCATCCTATTCCGCCAATTCCAAACTTGAGAAGAAGACCGAATATACTTTCGAAAATGATCTGGTTGTGAGCATGATCTATTACACTGGTAATAACCTGATCAGAACTGTAGAGCTTGAGTATGATGATGCCGGTAATGTCGTTATTGAACGTACAAAAAACCGTCATGGAGATGTCATCGACATTATTGAAAAAGAATATGTAGTTTTTTCTATTGAAAAAACAGTAATGCAGTAGGGGTGGGTCTGTAATGATTAAAAAGAATATTGTATTAAGCGGACTCTTGTTTTTTTCCCTGTCTGTTCTCCCTGTGTTCTCCAATCCGGCGGAAGTCTGGAGTCGTCTCTACCGTCGTTCCAATTCCCTGGAGCAGAAGGAGATGGTTTTAGAGAATATCGTAAAACTGAATGACAGAGCGGTTGAACCTATTCTTATGGAAGCTCTGGAAGAGATGAACAACAACCAGGAAAAATTCCGCGGTGACCGTGCACTCATGATGAAATGGGTTGAAATGACCAATATGATCGTCAAATCACTGGGTGATCTGAAAACACGTGATGCAGAAGATCTGGTCTGGTTTGTGGTGAACCATCCGGCGGATGATTCTCTGCTTAAAGCAAATGCCCTTATGGCCCTCGGGGAAATGAGAGCAACTACCTATGCTTCTGAAATCGCTACCATGCTGAGAAATCTTAATTTCAATACACAGCAGGACAATCTGGTAAGCGCGGAAATTGAAGCCTATGCCTGTGTGTCTGCTCTTCAGAAAATGAGAGATCCTGTGGGATTTGAACCTGTTTTCTATGCAGCCACCGGGTGGTATTCAAAGAGAACAAAAACTTTGGCTCTGGCTTCTCTGAGTCAAATTGCCATGGACCCCACCGAACCTGTTATGAAGATCATGAAGGATGCAGATTTCAGTACTAAACGGACAGCCCTTCTGGTGGAAAAGGAATCGGAAGCTCCTCAGGAGAATAAAACCAAAGTTGCCGTTCTTGCCCTGGATGAAGGTCTAAAGTACAGTACAACTGATAAAAAACAGCAGGATGAACTGTCCAAATTGCGTATCGATGCAATGAAAACTCTGATTCAGAGCAATGCAAAAGATAATGCTGCGGTTCCTCTTTTAAAGACTACAATTGAGCGCTCTAATGATGCGAATGAGACAATCTATGCCTACTATGCCCTTGGTGTAATCGCCAGTGATGAGGCTGTTGATGTTCTTTCGGCAAATCTGGTTCAGTATAATACCAGACAGTCTGACGGTATTGCCGCCACCCAGGAACAGTTAGGCTTCGTAAAGCAGATAATCAATTCCATTGGTATGAGCGGAAACAGCCGCGGTATGGCTTCCCTGACGGAAGTACAGTTTTCAAACTATACTCCCGCCATTAACAGACTGGCCAAACAGGCCATGGAAAAACTTAAATAGTACTGCTGATCAGGCAGATATGAGGCTCCGGACAGATCCCGGAGCCTTTTTTTTAATTTTTTTTGAATCAGGACGGTCATTCCTGCAGTAAATCAGGGTATGAATCATCATATTCTCAGGGGTATCTCCCTCTTTACCGCCTTGTTCTATACAGTAGCTCAGCCCTTCGGGCTCCCTTTTTATTTTTACTTTTTCCCCCTGCTTATTCTAGGAGCCCTTTCTATTGCCTCTGGAAAGAAGGGAGTCCTATTCTTTATTATCCTCCTGATATTTCTAAGTTTCTCCCATGTGATTTACCTCTACAGATCCCGGCTTTATATACCCTTTCCGGTGGAGCATTGTATTTCAATCCGGGGCAGGCTTGTTCAGGAACCCTCCTGGAACAGCAGGGGGAATCTGAATTTTATACTTGAGCCCGGGGTGATCGGAAGCAGGACCGGTGCTGCCGGAGAAGGGCTGGGCAGGATCTCGGTCTCTCTGCCGGCGGAGAGAGCTTTTGCACCTGAAGTATGGGTACGGGGTGACAGCATGAGGGTCAGCGGGAAAATGGTCCTTTATGAGGATGTACCTTTTTTTTATGGCAGATCCATGGATCTGTATGTAGTGAACAGACCACAGCAGTTCAGGCGGCGTCTGCTGGCTCAGGTACATAGAAGGGCTGCTTCAGTTTCAGATTTTTCAGCGTCACTTCTGCCGGCCCTTGTTCTCGGGTTGAAACATCCATCTCAGGAGAGGAGCTCCCGTCTCTTCAGGGAGACAGGTACGGCACATATAATTGCTTTATCCGGTTTTCATTCAGGCCTGGTGGCCTTGCTGCTCTATGGATTTTTTAAACTGATCCTGGGGCATCGGGGAGGACTCGTAATGGCTGGGCTGGGACTCCTGTTTTACCTCTATCTGGCCGGTCCCAAACCCTCATTATTCCGTTCTGTTCTGATGTATCAGATCCTTCTTCTGTGTAAGCTAAATCACAGAAAAGCCGATCTGAGGAAAATCCTGATTGCCTCATTTTTGATTTCGGCACTGGTTTTTCCTGAATCCCTTCATACACTGTCCGCAAGGCTCTCCTACCTTGCTCTCTGGGGAATCCTCTCAAGTTCCTCTCTTATTTATAATTTGCTCCACCCCATGGGGAGCAAATTTCTGAGGGCGGGATTAAGTGCCTCACTGGCCGCTCAAATCTGGACAATACCCCTTGTCCTGAGCTGCTTTGCTATCTGGTATCCCGCAGGTATCGCTGCCTCACTGGTATTAACTCCCCTTGTCAGCTGCTATATGTATACGGGTATTCTCTATCTTTTTATTCCTGATCTCTGGATTTTGACAGTCCTTCCGGTATTTCTGTGCAGGCTGCTTGAGAAGATGCTCCTCTATTCTGCATCGATTTTCAGAAGGATCCCTCCTCTTTCCCTTCCTGAGGCCGGATCGGGGCTTTTCCTCTTCCTTCTCTTTCCGCTATTATTAGGCCTTATTTATCGACCTGGAGGATTTGGTGGAAAAAGAAGATCTGAACCTGAATTACGACTCTATCTCAGAGATCAAAGCGCTGTTGAATATGATGGGGCTGGGCCCGCGGAAACGCTGGGGTCAGAATTTCCTGATAAACAGGGGTGCCAGGGAGAAGATAGTAAAGCAGCTGGATCTACAGGAGAATGACAGGTTATGGGAAATCGGTCCCGGCCTTGGAGCCATGACAAAAATGGCTGCTGCCAATCCCGTTGACTTCACAGCCTTTGAGATTGATCCCGGTTATGTAGAATATCTGGGTCGTGCCATGGCCCCTTTTGATCGTTTCTCTCTGGTTGCCGGAGATTTTATCAAGACCTGGGAGGCCGAAAGAGATGCCAATGGAAAACCGGATAAAGTTCTGGGAAACCTTCCCTATAATGCAGCATCCGCCATCATTGCCAGCTTTGTAGAAAAAAATATGCTCCCGTCCAGACTGGTGCTTACGGTGCAGAGTGAGATGGGGGAGCGAATGACGTCGGCTCCCGGAAATAAAAATTACTCATCTTTTTCAATTCTCTGTCAGTCCGCCTTTGATGTAAAGGACTGCGGAGTTCTCAAACCGGGATCTTTTTACCCGGTTCCCCGGGTATCATCCCGTATTGTCTGCCTGACTCCCCATGGAAAGTATGACAATATAAAAAACAGGATTCTGTTTCAGACCCTGATTCGGGATATTTTCGTATCCCGCCGCAAAACCATTCAGAATAACCTGAGTGCCATGTCGGGACAAAGATTTGCCCGCTTCGGTAAGGACGTTCTTTTCAAGGTTTTTGAAGAAGAGGGAATTGATCTGACCTGGCGTCCTGAAAGGATCACTGTGGATCAGTTTGTAAGTCTCTCTGATCGTCTGGCCGATGTTGATCCCGGTTTAGAGAGCTGATGCCCGATGAAATTTGCCCCGTCTGCTCTGGAGGGGGCAAATTTTTTTATAAAACCGGTAAAAAGGGGAGGAGTGAATCAGAGGTAAAACGATTTTTCTTTCTCTGCCCCTCATGTAGTCTGGTATTTCAATCAATCCTAAGTCTTCCCCGGCCTGATGAAGAGCTGGCACGTTATGAACTGCACAGGAATGATAAAGAGGATGAGGGGTACCGCAACTGGTTGGGCTCTTTTATTAAAAGCTCGGTTGTACCCTGGTATCATGAAGGAAATATTCTTGATTTCGGAAGTGGTCCCCGGCCGGTTCTCACAGAACTTCTGGAGTCAGAGGGTTATCCCGTATTTTCATACGACCCCTTTTTTGCTCCCCGATGGCCGGACCCGGATGAAGGACCTTTCTCTCTTATCCTCCTCTGTGAGGTTCTGGAACATATTCATGATCCCCTGAAAGAGTTTAAAAGACTGAATGACCTGGCTGCTGATGGAGCCGTCCTCAGCCTTAAAACACAGTTTCTGCCGTCTGTAGATTCTGTTGATTTCAAGGGGTGGTGGTATAAGGAAGATCCCACTCATATACGTTTTTACAATTCTGAATCCCTGAGAGTTCTGGGCGCACAGAGTGGTTGGGATCTGGTCAGAGAGGATGGAAAGTCTCTGGCGGTTTATAAAAAAAGCTCCCCCTGAGGGAAGCCTTTTATTTCAATATATTTTTTACTGCGATATATCTTTTATCAGAGCAGACCCTGATTCTTCAGGGCTTCTCTGATTTTTACTTTTGTCTCTTCCCCAGGAGAGCAGAGAGGCAGTCTGAATATATCTTTTACCAGTCCCATCTCACTCATTGCCCATTTTACAGGAATGGGGTTCGTTTCCAGAAACATGCTCTTAAACAGAGGAAGCAGTTCGTAGTGAATTGTTTTTGCTTTTTCCAGATCACCACGACGGGCAGCCTGAATCAGTTCTTCCATCCACTGGGGTATGATATTAGCGGCAACCGATACAACACCGTTGCCACCCATCAGAGTCAGAGGCAGTGCCAGATTATCATCTCCGGAGAGAACTGAAAAATCGGCAGGTTTCCGGCGGATCACCTCCATCATCTGATTCAGATCACCGCTGGCCTCTTTTACAGCCACGATATTTTCATGTTTTGCCATGCGCATCAGCGTATCAGTCTCGATATTCACACCGGTTCTGCCTTTGACGTTGTAAACCATTATGGGGAGGTCCACCGCATCGGCAATGGCCATGAAATGCTGGTAAAGGCCTTCCTGGGTGGGTTTGTTGTAGTAGGGTGAAACCTGCAGACTGGCATCGGCACCAATTGCTTTGGCCAGTTTGGTCATCCGGATTGCTTCGTCAGTAGAGTTTGATCCTGTACCGGCTATGACGGGTATTTTACCATCTACTTCCTTTACAACAATCTCTATCACTTCAATATTCTCTTCGTGAGAAACGGTGGGGCTTTCTCCGGTTGTACCAACGGGAACCAGTCCGGATATTCCCTTGCTCAGCTGAAACTGAACAATTTTTTTCAGGCAATCCTTATCAATTTCCCTATTCTCATCAAAAGGTGTGACTAATGCGGTATATACGCCTGTGTACATTGATTGCTCCTTGTTTTCTTCTCTTAGTTATATTTTACTTTGGTTCAAGAGTCCAATAAGTCATTGATAAAATCATCCACCGTAAAAACACCTCTGCGGCCTTCATCGGCAGACAACCACTCGGCAGCCATAACAGCACCCAGGGCAAAACCGCCTCTGTTACGGGCACTGTGTGTGATTTCCAGAGTATCAGCCGGTGAGTCGAGGGTCAGGGTATGAATCCCTGGAATATACCCGCCCCGGACTGATGCCACATGAAGCTGTTCTGCCTTAATTGCTCCCGTGGGATTTCCCGGGAGAATCTCCTTTTTGCGGTCCAGATTATCCACTACCAGCTGAGCTGCAGTAAGAGCTGTACCCGAGGGTGCATCCACTTTCTTATTGTGATGATACTCAGTGATCATTACATCATATTCTTCAACTTTGTTGATCATACGGGATGCGGCAGCTGTCATTCTGAAGAAAAGGTGGGCTCCGATAGAGAAATTGGAACCGTAAAGATAGGCTCCCTTTCCGCTTTCAAAGGGTTTTAATATGGTCTCTTTATTTTCCGCCCAGCCTGTGGTGCCTATGACAGCCTTAAGGTCATACTGACTGTAAAGTGCTGCATTTTTCTCAATACCGTCGGGAAGAGCAAATTCAATAACCGCATCTGCAGCCTTCAAAGACTCTTCCGATGCTCTGAGTTCATCGCCGTATCCGCCGGAATCCACGCGGGAAACTATCCGGTGGCCACGTTCAAGGAGTATCTTTTCTACTTCACGACCCATACGGCCGTATCCCATTATGATTACATTCATAGTTTTATATCAGTCTTCCACCTGAGTCATTGTTACAGATACAGTGTTGACGATGTCTTCCACTGAACATCCTCTGGAAAGGTCGGAGATGGGTTTTGCAAATCCCTGAAGGAAGGGGCCGTATGCACCTGCATTTCCAAATCTCTGAGCCAGTTTGTATCCGATATTTCCGGACTGGAGGTCGGGGAAGATCAGAGTGTTGGCTTTTCCTGCAACAGAAGAACCGGGTGCTTTTTTTGCCCCTACGCTCTCAACGATAGCTGCATCAAGCTGCATTTCACCATCAACATTGAGTTCGGGAGCTCTTTCTTTAACGATTTTAAGTGCATCGGTAACCTTGTCCACATTGGGGTGGGACGCAGAACCTTTGGTAGAGAAAGAGAGCATAGCGGTCAGAGGCTCTACCTGCAGAAAGGTCTTACAGGATACTGAAGACTGGATGGTGATCTCGGCCAGCTGATCTACAGTGGGATCGGGAATGGTGGCACAGTCTGAAAATATCATCAGTCCGTCCTGACCCCATTTCTTTTCGGGAAAGTCCATTACGAAACATGAAGAAGCCGATGAAACACCGGGAGATGTTTTAATAATTGTAAAACCGGCAACAAGTACTTTTCCGGTAGGATTGTCTGCACCGGCTACCATTGCATCGGCATCACCCTTGCGGACCATCATGGCTCCCCATTTCAGGTTATCCTTAATCTGTTCTTTAGCATCTTCAAGACTCAAACCCTTATGTTTTCTAAGTTCATGGTATTCCTGAGCATATGTGTCAAGAAGAGCGGATGAAGAAGGATCAACCACTGTCAGTCCATCAAGAGAAACTGACTCGTCGGCTGCTGCTGCTTTGATGGCGGCAGTATCACCTACAAGAAATACTTCAGAGGCAATCTTTTCATCTATGATGATTCTGGCGGCGGCCAGGGTACGGGCTTCGGTTCCTTCGGGAAGAACCAGTTTTTTCTGCATGATTACTGCTTTTGCTTTCATATCTGCAACGAATGACATATTTTAACATCTCCTGAATATTACAATTGGGGTCCGCTGTAATATAACCTCAGGTCAAAACAGCAGTACCCATAGTTTCCAATTACTATAAACCTTTTTAGAGAACAGGAAAAGAAGGCTCGCCTGATTAATACAGTTTGAAACCCTCTCTACTATCTCTGTATTTCAGATGAAGTTTTGACTTTGCATCTTCGGGTTTTTTCTGTATGATAAGAAAATGCAAATTGCCGTGTACGGCCTGGGGCGCTTCGGCTCTTTCTGGGCTTCATTATTATCACAGTCTTTTAAGGTGAAAGCATATTCGCGGAATCCTGACAGACTCACGCCTGAAGGTGTTGAGAGGGTAGGTCTTGAAGAGCTTATGGATGCACATGTTGTCTTCCTGTGCAATGCTATCTCTTCCATGGAACAGGTCCTTCCGGAAATAGCTCCTCTGCTGAAACCGGGTACCCTTGTGGTGGATACCTGTTCAGTTAAGGTTTATCCCATGGAGATGATGAAGAAGTATCTTCCCCAAACTGTAGATATACTGGGTACACACCCCATGTTCGGTCCGGATTCAGGAAAGAACGGTGTGAAAGGGCTCCCAGTGGTGATGTGTAAAGAGCGGATCAGTGATGAGGACTATATTCTCTGGAAAGATCATTTCAGGAGAATCGGTCTGGCTGTTCAGGAAATGACAGCCCATGAGCATGACAAAGAGGCTGCCTATACTCAGGGTATTACCCACTTTATAGGAAGAACTCTGGATGAGATGAATCTTCATCCCAGTTCAATGGCCACCGCCGGTTATGAAGCACTGCAGAATATTGTAAAACAGACATGTAATGATCCCTGGCAGCTGTTTCTTGATCTGCAGAAGTATAATCCTTATACGAGCAGTATGCGGAAAGATCTGCACAAAGGAATTGAAAAAATGCTTGGAACATTTGATTCTATAGAAAGCGTAGGAGATCTGAATGGCTGAAATACATTCACGTAAAATCAAAGAACATAAACTGGATACTGTACTGGCTGAAGATATCAGCTTTATCGGAGAACTTTCTTTTACTCAGGAACTGATGATCAAGGGTAAGTTTGAAGGAAACATACAGGCCGGTGGAGATTTATATATTGCGGAAAACGCAGATGTTACCGCCGAGATCGGCGCCCGTTCTATTCATGTGCGGGGGCGTGTTAAAGGCAATGTTTATGCAGAATCACAGGTTGAACTCATGGGGAATGCCGAAGTGATCGGTGATATTACTGCACCCAAAATTATTATGGAGACCGGCTGCCGCTTTGAAGGAGTGAGCAGAATGGTACCCGCGGAGGATTCTCTTGAAAAATAAAATACAGAACCTTGTTCTTTTTATATGTCTTGCAGCGCTGATGCCTCTGGGGGCTCAGGAAAAAATAGATGCCCTCAAACTGTACCGGCAGGGTGATTATGAACAGTCGGTTACCATCTGTCTCGAAGAGCTGGCATCCTATGATGATACACAACTTATACAGCGAATGGATTCCTATACAGTTCTTGGATGGGGACTGATCCGTCTGGGACGCTATGATGATGCCCTGAAATACGGAGAAGATGCTCTGGGATTGTCCCGTTATGATGCAAGAGTCATTGAGAACCTGGGTGAAGCCCACTATTATCTTGGAAATCACGAAAAGAGCCTGTCCTACTTTCAGCAGTATGTCTCTCTGAATCCTACGGGAGACAGAATCGGTCAGGTTTACTACTACATGGGAGAAACCTATATCCGTCTTGGAAAATACAATCATGCGGATATAGCTCTTTCTACTGCCTTATATCATGTCCCCTCAGCCGCCCGCTGGTGGTCCCGTCTGGGTTATGCCCGGGAAGGCGCTGAAAAACTTGATTCCGCCGAAGAAGCCTATAATCAGGCACTGGTTCTTCAGCCATCACTGCAGGAAGCCCGTAAAGGACTGGAGCGGATCAGAGAGAACCGTTAGGGATCAATAATGAAAGCAGCATTTTTTACATTCGGCTGTAAGCTTAATCAGTGTGAAACTGAAGCTCTGGCCGAAGCCTTTGAAAAACAGGGCTTTGATATTGTTGAATTTTCCGATCCTGCTGATGTCTATGTGGTCAATACATGTACAGTTACCTCAAAGAGTGAGCAGAAAGCCCGGCGTGTGATCCGGAAGACCAGCCGGGATTATCCTGAGTCTCTTGTTATTGTTACAGGTTGTTATGCCCAGTTGGAACCCGAACTTATCGGAGAACTGGGAGACAATGTACTCTCGGTAGCCCTTGACCGGAAGGATCTTATCATGGATATGGCAGGATTTCTGGGCAGTGGTCAATCTGAAGGTCAGGAACTCTACAGGAGTGCCGGATTCTGGCTTGAATCACAATCTCCCGGAATTGATGAGTCTGAAGGGCGATTCCGCTTTTCCGCAGCCGATTTTAACTTCCATGCCAGGGCTTTTTTGAAGATACAGGACGGCTGTGACCACCGCTGTGCCTATTGCCGTGTCTGCCTGGCCAGGGGAAAGTCTGTCAGTCTCAGTTCAGATACTCTGATGGAGAGGCTGAAGGATCTGGAAGCCGGAGGTTACGAGGAAGTTGTACTTACGGGAGTCAATATCGATTCATACCGGGACGGCAGTATGAATTTATCAGACCTTCTGCACCGGATAATTGAAGAAACCGATCATTTCAGAATCAGATTATCTTCACTGGAACCTAAAACATTGCTGGAAAGGGATCTGTCAATATTATCCCATCCCAGAATCTGTTCTCATTTTCATGTGTCCGCTCAGTCACTGAGTGATTCAGTGTTGAAGAGAATGAACCGCCCCTATGGATCACAGGCCGTTATAGATGCGGTTGCCCGCTTAAGAGAATTAAAGGATAACCCCTTTATCGCAGCCGATATCATTGCCGGATTTCCCGGAGAGACGGAAACTGAGCATAATGTTACCGTTACATCCCTGAAACAGATAGATTTCGCCCGTATCCATGTTTTCCCGTTTTCGGCCCGTCCGGACACCGCTGCCTGGGAGATGAAACCCAAGATTCCAGAGCGGATTACCGGAGAAAGAACAGAAGAAATCAGGGGGATATCCTCAAAATCCTACAAAAATTATCTTGAACAGCAAACAGACCGTACAGCGCAAGTCCTTTTAGAGGAAGAAAAAAAGTCGGGTGAAGATAAATTCTGGGAAGGAACCAGCGATAATTACCTCCGTGTCAGAATTCCTTACAGTGATGAGATGAAGCGGGGAACCCTCGTCTCCTGTCGTATAGTTTCTGAGAAAAACGGTACACTGTATGGTAAATCTGAGTAACATCCTAATATATTTGAATTCCTTGAAATATCCCCTATATGGGCTATATTTATATAGGAATGATGTGCAAATAGTGGCATATTCTCATTCAGTATGTGTTAGAGTTTTATAATACATGCGCAATTAAAAATATTGTCCTTATTATAGGAGGAATCTATGAATAAGAGAATGTTACCGGGATTGGTCCTGGTTCTCCTGATCGTACTGAGTGGTTGTAATCCTTTTACAACAAACCTCTACAGCGGAATTGATAATTTCAAAAATCCCGACCTGACAAACGCAGATGATCTTCTAGATGCGGCGGATGAGCCTCAGTTCTATGAAAATCTTAAAAATGATCCAGCAGCCAAAGCACAGGTTCTGGAGACATTGCAGAGTGTCCTGGATGATCCGGATGCCTCGGATGAAAAGAAGCAGGAAGCTGCTTTAATGATGACAGATGTGCATCTTAAAACAACAAATACAGAAGATACCATGAGTAATCTGAACTCCCTTGTGGGAGATGCGGTCTCGGGTGAAGATGTCTTTGAGGGCAGCGGTGACGGTCCTGAAACTTTTTTCAGGGCAATCTTCGGCGAACCCCCTGCAGCCATTTCTTTTGCTGACTATAAAGCAGCTGTAACCATTCAGCTCAACGGCTTCCTGGCCGCTGCAGAACCTCTTCAGCATTATGGTGAGACTCTTGAAGTAACCGGTACAAGTCCTCCGGGAACCAATGACGGTGATAATGCCACTAAAGCATTGATGGCCGGTATGACCAGAACACTTGTGTATTACATAGATGCTTCAACAGAGGCTGCAAGAGTCGATATTCTGGCTTCCTATCTTGCTACTCCCAAGAATCCTGACGGATCTATTCCCTATACAATTACTTACAGGGAAGGAGAAGGCGGTATTCCTGATTTTAATGGTCCCTCAGATATGCTTGTTGATCCTGCAGATCCGACAAATCCTGATAAGGATGGTCTGGTCGAGGTTGTCGCATTCGGTGGTCTCGATCTTGACTCATTATTCTAAGGGGGATACAGCATGAAAAAAATATTTAGCATTTTACTTATATTACTTACAGTTTCCGGTATGGCTTTTGCCAAAGACCGTTATTATTCCCCCTCCTTTTCCTGGGTAAGTCCTGAGGTTAAAGGCCAGGGAGGTTCCTTTGTTTCAAACGGAAGCGGATACAATTCTCTTTTGGTAAACCCGGCATCCTTCGAAAAGTCCAGAGAGAAAGAGAAGAAAGACGGTGAGATTAAGAAAAAAGGTGAGGTAACTCTTCTTTCCATAGGCGCCGGATATTCTGGTGATTTGTTCACCTATCTTGAAGAGAGCAGAGCCGGTGATAAAGAGATTGTAGAGCTTATGCTTGATCAGGTTACATCCAACGGTATGGGTGCTTCCGTTCAGATCGGAGGCGGTTATGTAGGCCGACGGTTTGGATTCGGCTTTATAACTGTTGCCGAAATGGATGCTCCTCCCGTTGAAACAACACTGGGTATTACCGGAGATCTGATGCTGACCAGTGGTCTTGTGGCCGGTTACGCACATCCCTTTGAGCTGGGTCAGTTTAAGCTTGTCGTAGGTGGAGATGTTCGCCCTATGTACCGCTTTGTTGCCAAAGATATCGATATAGCTGCTCTCACAGGCAGCGTTCCCGATACAGCAGGCGGCGGTGATACGAGTGGAGAGATCAGTTTCTCTTCAGTCAATGCAATGGCAGGTATCGGGGTTGGATTTGATCTGGGTGTGGACTTCTATTGGAGAGATCTGATCACCAGCCTCACCATGAGAGATATCGGTAACACCAGATACTTCTTCAAACCGGTAGAAGCCGCTTTCGGAATGCAGTTTGCCAATGAAACAATTGATGAGATCTATGTAACTCCCTGGACTATGAACTTTGGTATTTCCTACCACCCGACACTCGGGAAACTTAATAAGTTTGTTGACCCCACTATTCACGGTGCTTTCTCTCAGCCACTGGTTAGTGAAGATAGTCTTTATGGGTACGACAGTCAGTCTTTCTGGAGTAGACTTGATCTGGGAGCCGAAGTGGTTCTTCTCTCTTCTGTTGCTCTGAGAGCCGGTCTGCAGGGTGGTTATTTCACTGCTGGATTCGGACTGGATCTATTCTTTATTGAACTGAATGGAGCTCTCTATGCAGATGAAATGGGATCACATGCGGGAGATCAGCCTGAAATGGGTGGTTCTCTAGAGTTTGCAATCCGCTATTAAGTCTTATTTTTCAATAAAATAGTAAACCCGGATATCGCAGGATGTCCGGGTTTTTTATATAATAGTCATTATGAAAAAATTGTTGATACTGATATTGATGCCCCTCGTTCTTTTCTCGGCATGTGATACCAGGCTGGATGCAAATCTTTTTTCCGGTCTTAAAAACACTGATAATATTACTGTCCTTGAAGCAATTGCCTCGGGGGATGAAGAGATAATGACGGCCGTGTATGAGAGGGAAAAAGTCCGCCTAAATGCCCTGGATCCTGTTGTGGAAAGAGCTGAGTATCTTCAAACCAGCCTGGATGTTGCCGATCTTCAGTCGGTGAGATCTAAAGGGGTTCTTCTTTTTCTGACTTTGATTGCTATTGAGGTCAATCAGGCTGAAATTTCGGATGTGATTGACCGGGATATTGTTGAAGACTTTCTATATGAAGTCACCGACAGAGTGCGGGATGTGTATGTGTACCGGGGTGACCCCACGGGGTCTCAGAAGTTTATGGCTATCCTGGGGATCATCGTTTACTGGTATTATGTCGCTGATATACTCGGGACTTCGCCAAAAGAGCTGTTTGAGGCCTACAGAGACGGAACTCTAGACACATTACTGTCAACTTTAGACTGGGAGAATCTTGAAGCATATGATACTCCCGGTGCTATAGAAGAGGATCTGGCAGATGCTATTGTCGAAATTAAAACCTATATAGATGATATTAAAGATGATCCTGAATATGAGAATACCCCAGAGCTGGAACAGGCCGTTCTAAACACGCAAGACAGTTTTGGACTGGGCCTTTAGATGAAGAAGATTTATTTAATACCTCTATTTCTCATTGTCACATCTTTACTCCCTGCAGAACCCCTTACCTGGATATCAGGCCGCATGTATTCCACCGGCGGTCCTCATGCAGCTGATGGAAATACGTTCTCATCTGTGTTCTATAATCCTGCCTATTTTGCCATTTCTGAGGATCAGGCTCTGTTTTCGGATACGAGCATCGGTGTTTCCGGTTTTAATAATAAGATTATGGATCTGATTCAGGACAGTGATTATGTCGGCCTGATTCCTATTAGTGAGGGAACATATTTTAAAGCTGACCTTTCAGGACCTATTAATTCGGGATTTATCAAGAACAGCTCAGGGTTCAGAGTTTATAATAAGTTGGATGTACTTACATTTACACCCAATATGGTTGTCTCTTCGGCCTTCAGGGTGAATGATCAGCTGGTTTTTCAAGGGGGGACAGGGGGAAAGCTGCCTCTTCCGGCAAAATGGAAGGGTGAGGCCTCCTGGGGAGTTCTGGGGAAGTTTTTTGTTGAATGGAACTATCTCTACGACAAGGATATTCTGGAATTCCTATATTCTTTTACAGATCCTTCACTCTTTGTATCTCATCCTATGAATATAATGACCGGAGCAGGTGTAGACCTGGGGCTTCTTCATAAGGTCTCTGAGGGCTTCTCATACGGTTTAACAGTACATGATGCATTTACCCCTTTCGGAGACTTTGTATACAGCAGTGTTGATGAATACGGCAAGTCTCTGGGCTACTCTCATACCGAGTTTGCTCTGAAACCTGTAATTGTCTCAGCAGGGTTTAAATACAGCCCGAATATCTTCAAACGGCAGAAGTGGATCGGTCCCTGGGATATCTATCTGGATTACAGGGATATTTTTGCTTTTGCCTATGAAGATCCCAGGAATCCTATTCTGAACCTTGGAACCGGTACGGAACTGAGGATGTTTAGATTTCTCGATCTGCGACTGGGCTTGAACGACGGTCTTGTTTCCTTTGGAACGGCCATGAATTTCAAGTATTGGGGTCTTGGTATCTCTTTTTATGGAAACGAATTAACTAGAGAACCGGGAGTGTTCTCTGTCTACAGTGCAAAATTAAATATAGAATTTCACAAATGATTATTGACACTTTCAGTCTCATTGGGTATATTACCACTCGTTCTACGGGCCGCTAGCTCAGCTGGCAGAGCAACGCCCTTTTAAGGCGTGGGTCACTGGTTCGAACCCAGTGCGGCTCATAGGCTAACCGAATGAACAATTTGTCTCCATCGTCTAGGGGTTAGGACACCGGGTTTTCATCCCGGCAACGGGGGTTCGATTCCCCCTGGAGATGTACGGGCCGCTAGCTCAGCTGGCAGAGCAACGCCCTTTTAAGGCGTGGGTCACTGGTTCGAACCCAGTGCGGCTCATATCCGTATTGTTCGGTTAGTTTTTTTTGTCTCCATCGTCTAGGGGTTAGGACACCGGGTTTTCATCCCGGCAACGGGGGTTCGATTCCCCCTGGAGATGCTAAATGCATCTAAAAGGGACAGTCTTTTGACTGTCCCTTTTTTTTATTTATAATTATTCCCCGATTTTCTTCATATTGCGGTATCCCCGTAGATTTTTTCATTTTCATGTTTTGTTTCTCTCCTCAGATGCTGTACAATAAACAAATACTTCTTAATAAATATAGCTTTGGAGGAAACCATGTCTAAAGGTTTTAATAAAATTGTTCTTATTGTTCTCACGTTGCTGGTCAGCACATCTCTGTTTGCCGAGTCTTCGGTGGGTGGAACAAATGCGAGAGGTCTTACGGGCCTGATTGTGACACCTTCAGCTCACCTGGGATGGGATGATTCTGATTTCGGTCTGGATTTCACTTATTCCCTTCTCACTGGAAACGGGACAGCCCATATACCGGCAGTTACAATAAGTCTTTTTAAAAAAGCAGAGATTGCTCTGGCCTACGATTTTGAAGAATTTGATGATAATACAGGCTACGGAAATATCCTGGTAGGTGGAAAGTTTCAGCTCTATAAGGAAAAAGGAACGGCTCTGGCCCTGGGTGGAAACTTTGAGTCCGTTACAGGACCCCGTTATGAAAATATTGACAGTGAACTGAGGAATAGTTCGGATGTATATATTGTTGCAACTTACAGTGGTGATTTTTTTGATCTTCCCGCGGTAACCTCCATGATGTTCGGATGGCAGATCCTGGCTGCAGGTGATGTTACATCCAGTTTTAATTATTCCATGGGATTCGAGCTGGGACTGTTTCCGGACAAGCTTAAAAATTTTGTATACTGGATAAATGATTTTTCAAATTATTCTTATGCTGTTTATCAGGATAAAATTTCTGAAAACCGAGGAATCTTCAATACAGGTCTCAGGATCGATCCTCTGAAAGATAATAATCTGAAGCTGATTATCAACCTTATAGGAACAGATTTGCTGGATGAGGGCAGCAGGGGATTTATGGTAAATACAACTTTTGGATTCTCTCTCTGAATAATGGATACTCAAATTTCATCAGATACTTTGTGAGTGAACTGTTTTTTGTGTATAATAATTGCAGTTTAAACAGAATATCAGCAGACGAGGAAAATGATCATGAATAAAAGAGTTGTTCTGAAAGCAGAAGATCTTAATGGTTATCTGACAGAGGATGATCACAAAAATATTAAAGAGATGAATGGATACTATTCTCAGGCCATAGAATCGTATCGTTCTCTCTCTGTTGCAGAAGGTAATTCTTCTGTAATTAAAAAAGAAACTGATAAAATTATTAAATTATATGACACCATGGGTGATTTTATGAAAGAGATCACAGCAAAGGAAGAGGCTATTAAGGTCTATTCTTTTGTGACCCATCAGATCAAGCATGGTGAAGTATCAAGACTTATCGCAAAATTGAGAGATACAAGAACTCCTCATGATGAGTTTGTCTATTATGTACAGAGGGCCTATGAGCTGTTGTTCAATCTGGCATATGACGGTGGAGAGAGTAATCGTAAGAACCATCTGATAGTGAAAACTCCTGTAACAGTGCCGGTTCAGAATTATGCAGTACATAAGATTCCTGATTTGGATGATGCCATTTCAAATTCGGTAATGTGTGTAATGCTTCGCGGAGCTCTTCTGCCTTCCATGATTCTCAGTAAGGAGATTCAGGAGTATTCCTCTACCGGTTATGTCACCCCCTTTGCTCTATTTAAGATAAAGAGGGACGATTCCAGGATGAAGCATAATATGGAATATATTCTTGATCTGGATAAATCCTTTTTTAATCCTGAAGAACTGGATGGAAAGGATCTTATTTTTGCAGATCCCATGAATGCGACCGGTGGAAGTCTGGTTACTATTGTGAAATATATTCTTGAACTGGGAGTTAAGCCTAAATCAATCCGTTTTCTCAATGTTATTTCGGCATTGAAGGGGACTCTTCAGATTATACGCTCTATCGAAGATATAACCTGTTATACGCTCTGGATGGATCCAGTCTTAAATGATGCAGCCTATATTCTTCCCGGACTCGGTGATGCGGGAGACAGGCTTAATGGTAAAGATATCGATGACTATCCCCGTAATATGATCCAGCTTATTGCGGATTACGGTTCTAATATGGCAAATCTTTACAGATCTCAGGTGAGGACTATTGAGCAAACGATTCTGGGTAATTAGTACTGCCCTTTTATTAACATTATTAACCGCATCCTGTAAGTCAACGGGAACCAGGCTTGAATTGGCACGTGATTATTACAATATTGGAAATGCCTATTCTGACCTTGAGGAATATGAAAAGGCAGCCTCCTATTATAAAAGAGCTTTGGTTCTTGATCCGAGTATCAATCAGGCGGCATATAATCTTGCTAGAACAAGTCTGGAGACGGAAGAGTATGATTTTGCCATAAAGCTTCTTTTGGATCTGGAGAAACAAGACGGCGACAATCTTATGATTCTGGAGATGCTGGGATTCAGCTGGTATCAAATCGGAGATGATGAGAAGGCGGCGCAATATTATAAAAGGAGTCTGGAGATCGATCCGGCTCATTTAAGAAGTCTGCATAATATGAGTCTTCTTGAGAAGCAGAATGAGAACTGGGGCTTGTCCCGTCAATATCTTGAGCGGCTTCTTGAGCTTGAAGAGAAGAAGGAATACCGGATACTCCTTGCTGAACTGGCTGTGGCCATGGAAGAACTGGACACTGCGATACTTTATTATGAAGATCTGGTTGTTGAGTATGAAGGAGATCCGGAGACCTATCTTGCTATGAAGGATCTTTATCTGGAAACAGAGCGCTATTACAAAACTCTGGATATGCTGGAGCTCCTTGTGTCTTCCGAATCTGATACTGAGAAAGTCCCTGGCTATTATTTTGAAAAAGCAAAACTTGAGATTGAAATTCTTGATGATCCCATTAATGGTCAGAAGAGTCTAAAGTCAGCGCTGGAGAAGGGGTATTCTGAAAGAGACGCTCTACTGGAGCTTATTGAATTGGTGGAACCCACTTTCAGATCTGATGTAAAGACCCTGATTGAAGAGTATGTTTCACTTGAAGAACCTGTTGAAGAGGAATCAGATGAAAATGTGAAAGAAGAATCTGAAACTGATTCATCTTCAATTCAGCTTGATAAGTCCGCTGCGGATAAGGCTATTCTTGATGCTGGTAACTGATATCTCCTAATCATCGATTTATAACAAAAAAAACCGCCGATCGGTTCAGATGAACCCGGCGGTTTTTTTATATACTGTATAAAACCGTTATATATTTTTTTTAAGATCTTCAAACACAGCGTTAGGATGCTGGGCGCTGCTGATATCTTTCAATATACCTTCATTTCTGTAAAAGCTGATAAGGGGCTCGGTGGATGATGCATATACGGACAGTCTGTTCTTTATAGCATCAATCTGGTCGTCGTCTCTGGTATAGAGCTCTCCGCCGCATTTATCGCAAACACCTTCTTTTGCGGGAGGTATGAATTCAACATGAAAACTTTCACCACAGGAACGGCAGACCCTTCGGCCTGAGAGTCTGCGGATAACTTCTTCTTCGCTGACAGTAAAATTGATAACAGTATCAATATTGGCAATCTTTTTGAGTGCTTCCGCCTGAGGGAGGGTTCGGGGAAAACCGTCCAGGATGAATCCATTATCAGCATCGCCCTGTTTGAGACGCTCTTCAACGATTGCTGTAGTCAGCTCATCGGGAACAAGATCTCCGGCATCAATAATGGATTTGACTTTCTTTCCGAGATCTGTCTGGTTTTTAATTGCAGCTCTGAAAAGATCTCCTGTAGAAATATGAGGAATGCTGTAGTGTTCTTTGGCACGAAAAGCCATTGTTCCTTTACCAGCCCCCGGAGGGCCTAAAAATATAAGATTCATGTATTCTCTCCTGGATTATGAATTTTATCCGCATCCTCGCATTGGGGGGAGCAGTATTTGTGTTTTGTCTCTTCGGACAGCATAAAGTAATTACCGCAGTGAGGGCAGCGTTTATATTGTCTGGCACATTCTTCACTGCAGAACTGCTTTACGATCATGTTTGCTTCGGGAGCATATCGTCCACAATTGATGCATTTGCTATATACTGTTGTTTCTTCTTGAGACATAAAAAAATAATATATAAATTGATAAGGGCGGTCAATCGTAAAAGAAGGGAATCCGAAAAGTGCTGGATCTACTTTTTGAAAAATATAAATGCTCTAAATCTAATCAGGTAAAGAGTATAATAATAAAGGGTTAATCAGTATTCGTTTTTTTGTACAATTCTGTTGACAAAAAAAGGGTATTAACGGTATATTCACGGAGCGTTCAGGCAAACAAGCCGACAACGCAACGAACAAAGAGAGCAACTCTTAACGAGAAGCGATCTGCTAAATGTTCTTTTACAAAGGAATTAGAGAAGGGAAA